>JBPCUI010000245.1:0-43150 GCA_051011235.1 Flavobacteriaceae bacterium | reverse complement strand
TCAATTAAGCAAAGCAAAAATAAAAGGAGTTATCGGGCAAAAATAACGCTGGAGGTACAAATAATATCGTTCTAAGTTTTTGCCTGACAAAAAACCCGGAATTCACATGAATATCCTACATTTGCTTTAAACATTAGCGTAAGCAGTTACATAATTTAGAACAGTTCTAAATAAAATTCAATAAAAAGATCTCTCATGACCACTAAAAATGTCGCTCGCGGTTCGTATCAGGAAACCGTCTTGGAAGAAGGATTTTACATCCTTAAAATCCAGAATGAAAGTGCAGATATTCAGCGCATTAGCAGAGATATAGACCAAAGTTATATTCAGGTACACTTTTGCTTAAAAGGCAGCGGTAAATTTATCTTTAACCAGGGGCATTACGCTCTGGAAGTGAACGACGAGAATTCGCTTTTGCTGTACAACCCGCAACAGGATCTTCCGTTAAATCTCGAATTGCAGCCACAGAGCTGGCTGGTATCCGTTGTAATGACTATTAGAAAATTTCATGGACTGTTTTCAAAAGAAGCGGATTACATTCATTTCTTAAGCGGAGAAAATAAAGACAAAAAGTATTACGCCCAGGAAGAGATTACTCCGGCCATTTCGGTAATCCTTAGTCAAATTATCAATTTTAACCTCCACCCTTCGGTAAAGGAACTCTATATAAGGGCGAAAGTTTACGAATTAATGTCGCTTTACTTTAACCGCAATGTTGATACGGACGCTGAAAATTGCCCGTTTCTGGTCGACGAAGATAATGTACGACGGATTCGTAAAGCCAAAGAGATCATAATTGAACAAATGACAGAACCCCCTTCATTGAGCGAACTCGCCGAACAAATTGGTCTTCCACTTAAAAAACTTAAAGAAGGTTTTAAACAGGTTTATGGCGAACCCGTCTATAGCTTTTTATTTGAATACAAGATGGACTATGCACGCAAGATGCTCGATTCCGGTCAGTACAACGTGAACGAAGTAGGCCACCGTGTGGGGTACAGTACAGCGAGTCATTTTATTGCAGCCTTTAAAAAGAAATACGGTACAACACCTAAGAAATACTTAATGTCACTCACCTGATTTATTCAAGGATTGGGCAGATATTTATAGCTTCATTAATTTTAAAATCTATGAAACGAATTGAATTTAGTTTTACGGTCTGCCTTGTTTTCAGCTGTCTGTTATTGCAATGTCAACCACAATCTGACGAGGAGCCGCAGATCATAGACGATCAGGAATTAGCCCAACTCCTGGTATTTACAAAAACTGCAGGTTTCAGACACCAGTCTATTGAAAAAGGTGTAACTACTTTGATGAACTTAGGCTCTCAGTACAATTTTGAGATCACACAAACGGAGGATGCAACAGTCTTTAGTTCAGATGGCTTATCAGCATATGACCTGGTCGTTTTTCTGAGTACTACCCGGAACATTCTCAATACGGAGCAGGAACAGGCTTTTAAAACATATATAAACAATGGAGGCAGCTTTATGGGTATCCATGCCGCGACCGATACTGAATACAATTGGCCCTGGTATGGTGAATTGGTCGGCGCTTATTTCGAAAGTCATCCAAATAATCCAAACGTGCGGGACGCGGTATTAAAAGTTATGGATAATAGTCATGGGTCTACTGCCCATTTAAATGACCCATGGCTTCGAAGTGACGAATGGTACAATTTCAGGAATATCAATCCTGATATCAATGTGCTGATAACTTTAGACGAGACTTCATACGAAGGCGGTACCAACGGCGATTTCCATCCGATTGCCTGGTACCACGAATTTGACGGTGGCCGTGTTTTTTATACTGGCGGAGGACATACCGAGGCTTCTTTTGACGAGCCCGATTTTCAACAACACCTGCTGGGAGGGATAGCGTATTGTCTGGGCAGATAAATTTTGAAAAATAAGGTTTCTTCAACCACAACAGCCAGAGGATTATTGTGGCCTGGCTACAATAATGCCTGTATTGCTCTTAATGCCTTTCAGATATTCGGAAAGTGGTTTTTTTGAAATCTCCACTTTTCCGGATGCAGATGCATGTAGCAAATAAATGCGGTCGTTACTTTTTCGAATTGCAAATCCGGTATGTGTAACATCAAGGCCGTCAATGGATGTGGCTAAGGCGATGATGTCTCCATCTTTAATCAGGGATTCGGATTTTCTGACCTGTTCTCTTGGTAAATAGGACATTGTTTTCTGACTGAGATAGACTTCAGTGGCCATTATGCGATCATAACTCGATTTCTCCTCGAGCATGGGATATAAATCTCTGTGTGAAGACATAAAATTGATCTCTTTGTGCAGCGGTAAACCACCTATTTCTGAAGTAATGTTTTTGACTAAGCCTTTTGCCTCATTGTTATAAAGCCATTCGGAAAAGTAATTTAATCTTGAAGCATAACCCGAAATTTCACCGTCCCTGTAACGGATATTCTGTAAAACGCTGGTAAATGCATTAAAATCCATCTCTTCCTTTTTGAGCAGAAGCGTGAACGCTAGCACATTTTCAACATAGGTGGTACAATCAAAAGCCCTTAAATTAATTACCAATCGTTCTTCTTCGTTGATTTCCAAAGATTGGGCAATATATGGAGTGCCACTAAATGAATTGCCAACAGCCACAACAGTTTTTCCCATTTCAGGGTCATCCAAAGATTGGATCTGTGCTATTTTTTGCTCATATGCCTGCCGGTCTTCTTCTGTAAAGCTTATCTGCTGTGCATTTGAATCAATCGTAAATTGGAGAACAGTAATGAGTGTAAAAATGTATCGCACTTGGGTGAAATTTTATATAAAATTACAAATTAGAATCCTAGTCGGCTATAGGTCATCTCGGCTTCCGGATGATATACAAGGGCACGGCTTCTGTCCTTTAGCAGGAATTCTTCTGTCACGTATTCCATAGCGCTCTCATCTGTATCCATATCACTCATTCTATAGCCGTCATTCTTAAAAAAATATTTGGTCCCGATCTGCTTGCCCGATTCGTAGATTACAAGGTGCAGCTTGTAGTTCTTGTCAAAGTCCTGCTTGCTCTTCAATTTGAAAAAGTAACCGGTATAATTAGTCCCCTGGTATTCAAGAGGTTTGTTTCCTAAGTAGATCACCTCATCTTTACTTGCAATAAAATTACGATCCTCAAATAATGCACTTTCGGCCAGGGCTTCCTGAACGTAGTACAATTCTGGGAATAGGGTTAACTTATTTATAGATTTCAGCCTATTAAAAATTAACGCACGGCTGTTGATGTCTCCGGCAAGTGAATCTATAAAAGCAAGAGGGGTATGCTCGTCTTCAGCCGCCATTAAACTGGCATAAGTTGCCCTCACACTTGGGGCCTTTACCTCGATTAGATGAGTAAAGAATTGTTGGACAACCTTATCCTTAAAATACGGGAACAACAGGATTGCATAGTCTTCAAGGATCTCGTTATTCTGTTTCCGAGAAAGTTGTTGTGATGATCGTTGGAGGTGAAAACTGCCCTGTCTGCCCAAATGCCTTTTCAGTTGAATTCTGGCATCGGTGATCATAAGATCCAGGTACTTTCTATAGGAACTGCTTTTGATCAGATTTTCTGATTTCAGATCGGCTAATAGCGAGATAATCTCCACTTTATACTCATGTACACTGCTGTATTCAAGCAGTTGTGGAAAAAGAGATCTGGCTTGACTCAGATCTTCGTGATATGGGTTAAATATTTTCCGTATTTCTTTTGTATTTGCTACCAGGGGTAAATCTTTGGCCATCAATTCCAAAAGCAACTTCGTAGAGGATTCCTTTTGTTGTTTCGACAATGCCTGAAGAATTTTTACCTGTGCCATCGAATTGCCATAGCACAAATCATAAAACCGGGTAAAAAATGTCCACTTCCCCTTTGTCTCAATAGTGCCAAGTTTTTGAATTAAGTGAGATTGAATATGCCTGGTATCATTGTCAAAAGCAAATTTTGCAATGAAGTGTTGCAGTGAGTCAATGTGGGTTTCATTGTAGTAAGGGAAACGGTAGCCTTTCAGCACGATACTGTCCTTTTTTCTAAGTGCAGCAAAGAACTCCACCGTTTTGTCCTTGATAAAATCCTTACCTACCAGCGTATCCAATGGCTGAAAATTATCAAAGAAATCCGAGACAAATCTACTGGGAACCCCAACCGTGTCTACCAGGCTCTTTAATTCGTAAAGTACACCGCCCTTAACCACATTCTTCACAAGGATACCACGGGTGCTGAGTGTATCGGTGGCGATGAATTGTAATTCCCGTACTCCATTATCCTCGGAACTAACTTTCTGCCTGATTATGTCAAATCCCTTTTTCTGGTACTGCTTGGTTCTTAGAGACCAGAGAGAATCTACATGAGGAAAGGATAGCAGGTCGTGCCCCTTGTTTAGTTCAACTGTAATGGCTTCGTTATTTCTATTCTGATAACGTGTCTTTTTAGTGAACGGATTATAGGTTTTTGTTTTGGTCTGTCTTCTGAAATATCCATTGCTGTTTTCCACAAATCTCTTTGGTTTCACCGGTGAAATTGTAGTAAAAAGCATTGCAGTATCCCTTATTTGTTTAAATTTTTCGGGATAAGTTTCCTCCCTTAGCTCAAAGGATTTGAAGTAAGCATTGGCTTCGGAATTCTGATCGGTGAGGATTCCAAGAAGGTAATAGTCACCTCGGTTCAAGCTTGTTTTAAGATGCAGGATCTTGCCTTCTTCATGATCAAATACTGCCTGGGATCTTAGAGATTTTTCCTCGGGTTTATCAAAAATACCTTCTAGTTCCAGGTCTTGATAAAACCTTTTCTGGATCTGTTTTAATTCAAATTCATCTTCTTCAATGGATTTGAAATCAATCAGGCTCACACGTCTCAGGAAATAATAAGATCCGGTGAGTGGGTCGTAGGCTTCGATCATTCGCACACCGCTGCGGGAGGGATTGTAAAAACTGAGATCCCGCGGGATTTTGATCTTAAAGTCGGAATAAGCAGATTGCATCATCACTTTTTTGGGTGATGAGGTTGTGAATTTAAGACTGTTGAAAATCCGATCAGAATAAAGATGTACGTAATCACCTTCTCCGGCCATTTTAAAGATCAATATTTCCAGCGGCTTTATATAAATCTGGTACCGTTGATAATCTCCATTTTTTAATTGGTTAATAATATCCAGGCCTGCAATGCCATTTTTATCCAGGCGGGATGTTTTTTTGATTTCTCCTGGTATATTTTCAAATAGAAGTGTTTCGATGTCCTGTAAGGAGTACGTCACTTCTTTAAGGAAAGAGTAAGTGGGAATCCTATTGACCATTAAATAGCTCCCATTGGCAAGGTCTGGCGAAACATAGACCGTTGTCCTATTTTCGGAGACCGGATATAGTTTATTGGGAAGAAGCATGCTAAAACTACCATCTTCCGGCCCTGTCATTTGCAATGGCGTCTGTCTCAATTTCTTTTCAAACATATGTTTCAGTTGTCTGCCATTCTGAGTGGCGCCTGAAACCAGAGGCTCTACGCTGTATCCTTTATTTTTAAGAAGTTGAATAACACCGCGATCTCCCGGGAGGTGAGCAGCACCTATGCCCGCAAAAACCTTAGCCCCCTGCATTAAACTGTCGAGGCTGGCGGTCATGTTCTCATTACGGATATAGAGCATATTTTTTCGGTAGTAATCCGTGTACATAGCCCGGTCAATACTGTCGAGCAAATCAATATTCCGCTCTCTATAAGCATCTTGCATAAGATAATTCAGGTCCTGACCCTGCATTTTCTTTTGAAGCCATTCATCGGGCTTGTGTTTCATGGCGTTCATACTGGCCCTTGCTACCAATGTGGAAGATTCTTCAAGATTTTCCAGCGCGGCTATAGGTTTACCAAATTTGGCTCCAGCCTGGTATATGAACATATCCAAATAGGTCTCTTCCTGAAAGTTTTGGGCGTACTCATTGGTGCGGTAAAGAATATTGTTAATAAGGCGGTCGTCAAAGGCGAGATAAGATGCCAGATCCTTTATATCGGGTGGGTCTAAAACAAAGGCTTCTCTATAGAATCCTTTAGGATCAAAACCGTATCCAAATCCACCACCATCAGGACTATTGTGAATTTCGTTATCGAGCCAGGTATCCGGATCGGACTCCAGGGCGATGACTTCACTCCTATTCAATGCTTCAAAAAACACATCGTCGAGCCTAAAAGCAATTTTCTTACTCACGTGCATCGTACCGTAGAGATAAGAAGACTGTTCCAGTCCATTACCGGAAATCTCCCATAAAAGGCTGTTTCTTTCCTGTGAAAACAGGACAAAAGAAATACACAGAAGGGCTGTAGTGCAGGCTAAGCGCATCTTTTGGTTACATTTGGGATCTCGCGCCTAAGCAGGCTTTGGCGTTAGCTTTTCTGCGTTTATAAATCCATGGTCGGTTACCCCATAGAGGTTGCTTATAAGTGCATTACAAAAAGCTAATGTCTATTTTTAACGGAATTTGAGGGCATGTAGTACTTTAGCGCTGTTAAAAATAATTCCACCGGGGCGGTTACAGTCGACCTGCATATTCGGAAGAAACCATTATGAAAAAAGGTGTTTTACTAGTAAATCTGGGTTCACCGGATAGTCCAAATCCAAAAGATCTAAAGCCATACCTGGATGAATTCTTGATGGATGAACGCGTTATTGATGTGCCTGCCTGGTTGCGGAATATCATTGTAAGAGGGATTATCCTGAGAACACGACCCAAACGGTCGGCAAAGGCATATCAAAAGATCTGGTGGGAAGAGGGTTCGCCTTTAGTTGTAATCTCTCAGCGCTTTAAGGACAAAGTTCAATCGCAAACAGAAGTTCCGATCGCTCTGGGAATGCGCTATGGATCCATGCGAATAAAAGATGCGCTGGAGTCCCTTACCGCACAGGGTGTGCAAGAAGTACTGCTGGTGCCTTTGTACCCGCATTATGCCATGAGTTCCTATGAGACCGTAGTAGTTAAGGCCATGGAAGAACAAAGAGTAAGTTTCCCAAATTTAAAGCTGATCACCTTAGCTGCTTTTTATAAGAACCCAGATTATATTCAGGTACTCTCCAATTCGATTTCGGAAGGTCTGCGCGATTTTGAATACGATCATATATTATTCTCATACCACGGAATACCGGAACGCCATCTTAGAAAATCTGACCCCACTAAATATCATTGCAAAATAGATGAGAATTGCTGCAAGGTAAATTCAGTGGCACATCATACCTGTTATAGACATCAGTGTTTCGACACAACGGAAATGGTTGTGAATACCCTGAAATTGCCAAAAGAAAAGGTAAGCAATTCATTTCAGAGCCGTTTGGCCGGTGATCCCTGGCTCAAACCGTACACAGATTACGAATTCGAGAGACTGGCTAAAGCCGGAAAGAAAAGTTTAGCTGTAATAACCCCGGCCTTTGTCAGTGATTGTCTGGAGACACTGGAAGAGATCGCTATGGAAGGCAAAGAACAATTTATGCAGGCAGGAGGGGAGAATTACATTCATATAGGTTGTTTGAACGACCGGAAAGATTGGGTATCCCTGATGGCCATGTGGATCAATCAATGGAGTGGATCCGGACGATTGCCCGTATAGCAAGAATTATATTTATTGGTATGTCCGCGGCTAAAATCTAGTCTGAAACCAATCCGAAAGCACTCTTGAATAGAGGATGAATAATTAACCAAATACAGCCTGATTACTTATAAAATATGGCAAATGTCTCATCAGATCAACTGGGTACCGACCCTATAGGCCGACTATTAGTACGCCAGGCCGTTCCTGCATCTATCGGTATCCTGGTGATGAGTCTTAATATTCTGGTCGACACAATTTTTGTGGGCAACTGGATCGGGTCTATTGCCATAGCTGCCATCAATGTTGTATTGCCGGTATCCTTTTTTATTGCGGCTTTGGGAATGGCAATCGGAATAGGAGGAAGTAGTATCATCTCCCGGGCTCTTGGCGCAGATAATGACGAGCGTGCACTAAAGACTTTTGGCAACCAAATTACCCTGACACTGATGCTGACCATCGCGATGGTGATATTGGGGTTGTACTATGTAGATGGTTTGATTCCTTTATTTGGTGGAAAAGGGGCCATATTCGAGCCGGCTAAGATCTATTACACCGTTGTATTGTACGGTGTTCCATTCCTTGCCTTATGTATGATGGGCAATACCGTAATCCGGGCCGAAGGGAAGCCTCGTTTCGCCATGATTGCCATGATCATCCCGTCTGTAGGTAACCTGGTTCTGGATTATGTGTTTATCTATATCTTCGATTGGGGAATGCAGGGTGCAGCCTGGGCAAGTACCGGCAGCTATCTGCTTTGCTTCTTCTATATACTCTGGTATTTTAAATCTCGCCATTCTGAACTTAAATTAAGCACACATCATTTCTTCCTGGAAAGTGGAATTTTAAAAGAAATTGGCGCATTGGGTTTTGTAACACTCTCACGGCAGGCGGTCACCAGTATCACCTACTTGTTGATGAATAACATCCTTTTTAATCTCGGTGGTGAGCCACTGATCGCAGTATACGCAATCATAGGAAGGATGCTGATGTTCGCTTTTTTCCCGGTCTTTGGAGTTACCCAGGGATTCCTTCCAATAGCAGGATACAATTACGGAGCGAGGAAATATGAAAGAGTGCGAGAAAGTATCAACACTGCCATCAAGTACGCGGCATTCGTAGCCTCGCTGGTGTTCATTGGGCTCATGGTTTTCCCCGATGCGATCACATCTTTGTTTTTAAGTAATCGCCCCGACCTACCAGAGATCGAAAAAGCCACCAATCTCTTTGTTATGCAACATGCCCCTTCGGCCATGAGATGGGTATTTGCTGCTACCCCGATTATTGCGTTGCAACTTATAGGCGCTGCCTACTTTCAGGCAGTCGGTAAGGCGATCCCCGCCCTGTTGTTAACACTCACGCGTCAGGGTTTCTTTTTTATTCCACTCATATTGATCCTTCCACTGTATTTTGGTGAAGTGGGGGTATGGGTCTCGTTTCCAATAGCTGATATACTGGCGACAATTGTAACCGGATACTTTGTGAGGAAGGAGATCAGAACGAATCTGAAGACTCCACTGACAGATTGATGCAGTACCATCTCAAATGTATTTAGCTCTATACAGGTCTGGAATTTTAATTAGGGGGATCACAAAATATAATAAGAATCCGGGCGTACGGCATCAGGCACTTCTTCATCAAGAATCTGAAGAATATTGCGCTCAATATTTTTGGAGATCTCACGCATCGCAGTATCGGTAGGGGCATTCTCAAAAGGATCCTGTATGGTAAAAGCTATTTTTTCAAGAAAGAAGAAAGGAAGGGAAATACCTATTAGTAATGGGATCTCTGAAAATCGGAATAATTCTGATAATGGAATAGAAAGCACAATAAGGAATATATAGATAAAGAAATGAAGAATAACACGATAAGTAGTAGGGAAAACGGTATTCTTGATTCTTTCGGCTTTTCCGAGCGAGGCTGTTAGCCTAACTAAAGTTTTGTCAATTTGCACGTGCTGATAGTCGTTTAATTGTTTGCTTTTGTGAAGTGCCGAAACATCACCTACAGTGAAGTCCATCAGGGCTAACGGGATATGCTTATGATCTTTCAATACTTCCCACTCCATTTCGGAGACCATCGGTATTACATCCTTGTGGCTGTCTAATTTTCTAAGGTGATTGCAGACGGCATAACACCATGCGATCTGGCGGTATCCTATGGTTCGCAAGACGACCCTGTTCTCGGCTGGTAGAAAATGTTTGACTTGCAGTATCAAACTCCTTGAATCATTCACGATAGCCCCCCAAATTTTACGAGCTTCCCACCAACGATCATAGGACTGTGCAAGTTTAAAAGATAGGAGAAGAGCAATGGCAGTGCCAAGGAACCCACCTACTGAAATTGGAATGGCAAGACGGCTCATATAATCCTGAAACAGGTACATGACCACTGAAAAGACGGTGACGATAAGCAGGTCCCATTTGATGAGTTTCAGCCAGTATTTTATTGGTATTCTTTTATTGAGGATCATTTTTTACGAATTTGAAAATCGCGACTTCTTAATAAACGCTAGTATAAATCTCTTTGGTCGATCAGCCGCACCTAAGGCGGAAGTTCGCCCTGAAAATACAATAAAAATAGTAGGTATACTCAATTAGTCCAGGGCTGGTTTTACTCCGGAAACATGTGAGGCTACCGCTTTCCAGTTCCCACTTCTTTTTATCAAAATATTACTCGATTGATAAATAGTATGCGTGGTATCATTAAAAATATGACCTGTTCCGCAGATTAGTACGGTACCGTTTTCAAGCGCATCCAGTCGTTTGATATCGTAATAGAAGGAATCCGGAGCTGAAGCATTTTCTTTGATCCAGGCCAGCTCAGCGGCCTTGTCTGACCAATTGCCGGCGGCATCGATCATCTGGAAATCATCACCGAGAATTCTATCCAGTAAGATGGTATCCTGTTCGCGATATGCTTTAGGCCATTCTACTTCTTTCAGGTAATGCAGGGTTTCGAGGTCTTGGGTGGAGACTTTATACTCCTGTCCAGTCTTTTGACTCTCGACACAAGAAACTACACCGAATACAAGTAAGAGGATAATCCCGCTACTGGCCAATCGTAATATTTTTTTCAAAGTTTTAGATTTTTTGGGATTAATAAATTAAGTCTGTATGACCTATTGGAAGGGCATTTTCCAAGATACAATTTTAATTGTTTTTCTTGTTGTTTTTAGATTTATCAATCCTTTCTTTTTGCTTACATTTAAGCTTTACTAAATCAGCCGAAAAACTATGAAATATCAAATGGTCCGGGCCAGTCTGTTTCTACTCGCCCTAGTACTTACCTCCTTTCAGGCAAACGCTCAAAAAAGAAAAAAAAGCGATGCTTCTACCCCTTCAAAAATTCCAGTGGAATTGTATTCAAGTATGGACTACAGACTTGTGGGGCCATTCAGAGGAGGACGCTCGGCAGCCGTAACCGGAGTTCCCGGAAAACCGAATCTCTTTTATTTCGGAGCAGCAGGCGGTGGCGTATGGAAGACAACTAATGGTGGCCGTAGCTGGTCAAATATTTCGGATGGTTTTTTTGGCGGAAGTATAGGGGCTGTGGAAATAGCCAGGAACGATCCTAATGTTATTTATGTTGGAGGCGGAGAAAAAACGGTTAGAGGTAACGTTTCTTCCGGATATGGAGTTTGGAAGAGTACGGATGCGGGCAAAACCTGGAACCAGGCAGGTCTGGAAAAAAGCAGGCATATTCCCAGGCTACGGGTTCACCCTACAGACAACAATATTGTCTATGCAGCCGTATTGGGAAATATATATAAACCTGCAAAGGACAGAGGAATTTACAAAAGTACCGATGGAGGTAAGAATTGGGCACAAGTACTTTTTGTAAATGATCAGGCCGGCGCAGTAGATCTTACAATGGATCCCAATAACCCCAGGATTTTGTATGCGTCTACCTGGAGAGTTCAGCGCACCCCATACAGTTTGAGTAGTGGAGGCGCCGGTTCTGCATTGTGGAAAAGTACAGATGAAGGTAAAAGCTGGACAGACATCTCAAAAAATGAAGGTTTTCCCAAAGATACACTTGGAATTATAGGAGTTACTGTTTCTCCTCGGAATTCCGATCGGGTTTGGGCAATTGTGGAACACAAAGACAAAGGTGGACTGTACCGATCTGACGATGGCGGTCAAAAATGGGAACAGGTAAATAAAGAGCGAAAACTAAGACAAAGAGCCTGGTATTACACACGTGTGTACGCTGACACCGAAGATGAAGACCTGGTATATGTTCTGAACGTTCGCTATCATCGTTCGAAAGACGGCGGAAAAACCTTTGAGACGTTTAACGCCCCTCATGGCGATCATCACGACTTGTGGATCGCTCCTGAAAATTCTGACCGAATGATCATCGGTGATGATGGCGGAGCACAAATATCTTACGATGGTGGCACAACATGGAGTACTTACTACAATCAACCTACCGCCCAGTTTTACAGGGTTACCACAGATGATGCATTTCCCTATCGGATTTACGTAGCACAGCAAGACAATAGCACAATCAGAATTAATCACCGTAGCGATGGAAGCGTCATAGACAGGGACGATTGGGAACCAACCGCAGGTGGAGAGTCTGCTCATATAGCTGTAGACCCATCAGACAATGATGTGGTTTACGGAGGCAGTTACGGAGGATATCTGACCAGGGTCAATCACAAAACCAAGACGGAAAGGGCAGTGAATGTCTGGCCGGATAATCCAATGGGCTATGGGGCCGAAGGAATGAAATATCGATTCCAGTGGAACTTCCCGATCATGTTCAGCAAACACGACCCGAAAAAGCTTTACACTTTTTCCAACCATGTTCACATGAGCACGAACGAAGGACAAAGTTGGCAGTTGTTAAGTGACGATTTAACACGTAATGATCCACAGAAGTTGGTGTCCAGCGGAGGACCTATTACTCAAGACAATACAGGTGTGGAATACTACTGTACTATTTTCGCTGCTAACGAAAGCCCTCTTAAAGAAGGTCTAATCTGGGTAGGCAGTGACGACGGACTTATCCACCTTACCAGGGATGGGGGAGCAAGTTGGAAAAACATAACACCCTCACAACTACCCGAATGGAGCATGATCAACAGTGTTGAACCTTCGCATTTTGAAGAAGGGACCTGTTATGTAGCGGCAACCAGGTATAAATTGGGTGATTTCCGGCCTTATCTCTATAAGACCACTGATTATGGAACCACCTGGCAAGAAATTTCCGGGAATATTCCCTCCGAACATTTTACCAGGGTACTTCGGGAAGATCCTGTGCGCAAAGGATTGCTCTATGCCGGAACAGAAACAGGCATGTACATCAGTTTCGATCAGGGGGGGCATTGGCAAGCTTTCCAGCAAAATCTTCCTGTAGTTCCCATTACAGATCTCGCTGTGAAGGATAACAACCTTGTAGTGGCTACCCAGGGACGAAGCATTTGGATCCTTGACGATTTGACTGTTTTGCATCAGCTGAATGATGAATCAAAACGAAGGGATAACATCTTGTTTCAACCCAAGGAATCCTATAGAACCAAAGGTAGAACGGTAGAAAAACCTTCAAAGCTCGCCGGAGCTAATCATCCGAACGGTGTGATTACACATTTCTATCTTAAAGATCTTAAAGAAAATGACAGCATTGTACTAACCTATACTTCCAAAACCGGAGATACTCTTGCGAGCTTTAAGAATTCGTCTAAGGACAAGAAAAAATTGCTGAAACTAAAAAAAGGCGGCAATACCCACGTATGGAATACCAGGGGTAAAGGAGCCGAAAAACTGGAAGGAATGATTCTTTGGTCTGTTTATTTGGAAGGAGCCAAGGCAGTTCCTGGCGGGTATATGGTTCATCTTAACGTAAATGGATCGAGTCAATCTCAGGATTTTACAATATTAGCCGACCCGAGGGCAGAAGTTAGCCTGGCGGAAATGAATAAGCAGTTTGATTTTGTGACTGATGTCAATAATACGATAGATAAAGCGCATCAGTCGATTAAGAAAATACGAAGAGTATCAGCTCAGCTGGAGGAGTTCAGGAAACGCTTTGAAGGAGTGGAAGGCACAGAAGAATTGGTTGAAAAAGCAAATAAGATGAAAGAGGATTTTGAGAATATTGAGAAGGCGTTGTACCAGACCAAAAACAGAAGCAACCAGGATCCTCTAAATTTTCCGATTCGCTTGACAAACAAATTAGGGCATCTTAACCGGCTGGTAACCATTGACGATTTTCCGCCAACCGAACAGGATATAGCTGTAAAAAGCGAACTCACTACCAAGATCAATACCCAGCTGAAAGATTTTAATAAGTTGGTTGATGACGAAATTAAGTCGTTCAACAACTCCTTTAACACATTAAAATTAAACTACCTTTTTGTAGAAGATAATTAAACAATTACCGACATATGAAGATTTTTAGATACCTCCTCCTTGCTATTATATCTATATCGAGCCTGGGAGCTCAGAATGCCGTAGAATATTTCAAACCTGTAAAATACCGGAACATAGGTCCATTCAGGGGCGGCAGGTCAGTTTGTGCCACTGGTGTGATCGGGGATCCGTTGACCTATTATATGGGTACCACTGGCGGTGGACTCTGGAAAACCTCGGATGCCGGCCAGCGCTGGACAAATATTTCGGATGGATATTTCCAAACCGGATCAGTCGGTGCCATAGCTGTCGCACCCTCAAATTCAAGTGTTCTCTACTGTGGCATGGGAGAGCACGCACCTCGAGGGGTAATGACCTCTTATGGCGATGGCGTATATAAATCTATAGACGCGGGCAATACCTGGAAAAAGATGGGTCTTGAAGCCACCCAGCACATATCTCGAATTATAATTCACCCTACCAATCCTGATATTGTATATGTTGCGGCCCAGGGTGCATTATACGGACCTAACAAAGAAAGAGGGATATACAAATCTACAGATGGAGGTAAAAGCTGGGATCAACAGTTGTTTGTGAACGAACTTACCGGCTGTTCAGAATTGTCTATGGATCCCAATACTCCGGAAACACTTTATGCGGCCATGTGGCATCACCAGCGTAAACCTCATAAGGTGATCAGTGGCGGTGAAGGCAGCGGACTTTACAAATCGACTAATGGTGGCGAAACCTGGAATAAAATTCACAAAGGACTACCTGAAGAAAAGGGAAAAATGGCCATTGCAGTTAGTGCGGCAAATGCGGACAAAGTATACGCTTTAATAGAAAGCGACACCGAAAAGGATAAAGGCGGACTCTTCGTTTCCAATGATGCCGGTAAAAACTGGAAGATGGTCAGCGGGGATAACCGGCTGGTACAAAGAGCCTGGTATTATATCGAAGTATTTCCAGATCCGAATGATGAAAATACGGTCTACGTAATGAGCGCCCCCGCTTTGCGCTCTATCGATGGCGGCAAAAGCTGGGAGAGGTTAAGCGGGACACATGGGGATTTTCACGATCTATGGATCAACCCGGATAATTCCGATAACATGGTGATAGCGAACGATGGCGGTGCAGCCATCAGCTTTAACTATGGCGAGACATGGTCTACACAGGACAATATGCCAACCGCACAATTCTACCGGATAAATACAGATAACCTTTTTCCGTATAATATTTATGGCGGTCAGCAGGATAATTCCTCAGTGCGTATCCCATCACTATCCCTCGGACGCGGCGGAATTACGGAACAAGACTGGACCTATGCCGCAGGTGGTGAAAGTGCCTATGCAGCCTTCGATCCCGATAATCCCAGGTATGTACTGGGCGGGAATTACTTAGGGACAATTGAGGTGCTCGACATGGAGTCCAAACAGGAAACCAAAATAATGGCAGCACCCATTCAGTACCTGGGCCGACCCGCCAGGGAGATGAAATATCTGTTTAATTGGAATGCGCCTATAATCGGATCTAAACATGAACCCGGCACTTATTACCACTGTGCGCAGCTGGTGCTACGAACCAGCGACATGGGCCTTACATGGGAAGAGATTTCTCCGGATCTCACCCGTAATATCGATGAGAAGCAGGGTAATGGAGGAGGTCCTTATACAAATGAAGCTGTGGGTGCTGAAAACTATGGCACAATTGCTTATATGACAGAATCACCTCATGAGAAAGGCGTCTTCTGGACGGGGAGCGACGACGGATTAGTGCATATTACCAGGGATGGGGGTGGCACATGGACCAATGTTAGCCCGAAAGGATTGCAGGAATGTCTGGTAAACACAATAGAAGTATCACCTCATGATCCGGCTACTGCTTACATTGCCACTACCCGGTATAAGTTCAACAATCACACACCGGCTTTGTACAAAACAACTAATTATGGACAGAGCTGGACAAATATTAGCCGGGGAATACCACTTGGAGCTTTTACACGGGTAGTCAGAGAAGATCAAAAGCGCAAGGATTTGCTTTATGCAGGTACAGAAAAAGGACTCTATATTTCCTGGAATGGAGGCATGGCCTGGGAATCGCTTCAACTCAATTTACCCATAAGCCCTATTACGGATCTCAAGGTAAAAAACGGCGATCTGGTGGTTGCTACATCGGGCAGGGCATTCTGGGTTCTCGACGATCTTGCCTTGTTAGCCGCCTATGAACCCACTCAAAAAGGATTAAGAGTGTACACACCGGAAGATACCTATTACGCCAGTTGGGGTAGTGAACTTAATGATAATTCAGAAAGTTTTAAAGGAACGCATCCATTCGATGGTGTTAACCCGGCTAATGGGATGGTATTGTATTACGAACTGCCTAAAATACCCGATTCGGTTGAAGTTACACTGGAGATCCTGAATTCCGAATCGAAAATAATTCGAAAGTTCAGCTCGGTTAAAGATACCACCTATAAGAAATACGATGGAGGACCCAAAGCAGTGCCGGTGCTTTCTAAAACTGAAGGGCTAAACAGGTTTGTTTGGGACCTGAACCATCCTACAAAAACAGGCGTTAAAAATGTATATTTTGAGACTAATTTTTCTGGGCACAGGGCTGCTCCAGGGACTTACACCTTGAGAATCACAACCGGAGATAGTCAATCCGAAGCTTTGGGTAACATCATTAATACACCTGGTGTGGACATAAGCAGTGCACAGCATCTGGAATACGATCTGTTTATGACCGAAATGGAGGAAAAACTGGAATCAATGCATCGTGCTGTCAACGCTTTATTCAGTGTCCAGGGACAGTTAAATGATGTTCTAAACGGCTTGGATGACAAAGAATTGATGAATGAAGGAAAATCACTTCTGCAAGAACTAAGATCATGGGATGAAGACATGGTACAAAGGAAATCCAGGGCCTATGATGATGTAGAAAACTTTCCGAACAAATTTACCGCAGAATACATGTTTTTGATAGATCAGACCAACAGTGCAATTCCGAGGGTTAATAAAAGTTCCAGAGACCGAAAAGAAGAACTCGATATGCAATGGAAATCACTAAAACTGCGTGCTGATAAATTGATTAAGGAAGGTATTCCTAATTACAATAAACGTCTGTGGGATGCCGGTATCGGCGCGCTCAGAATCGATTAAAAATGGGAGCATATAACTATATCAAGGCATTGCATCTCATTTTCGTAATCACTTGGTTTGCAGGCTTATTTTATATCCCCAGACTGTTTATTTACCACATTGAGGCTCAAGGTAAAGACTCACCGGATCGTGAAATACTTTCTGAACAGTTAAAGATCATGACCAGGCGCCTTTGGTATATTATCAGCTGGCCATCGGCCGTGCTATCGACCGTATTCGCGTTGTGGTTATTAATAATTATGCCCGGCTGGCTGGAACAACCCTGGATGCATTTAAAACTTGGATTTGTGGTTCTCCTCTTTGCCTATCACTATAAGACCCATTTGATTTTTAAAGAATTGCAAAGAGATCGCTTTAAGTACAGCTCAAATTTCATGCGCATTTGGAACGAAGGCGCTACTTTAATCCTTTTTGCCGTTACATTTCTCGTCATTTTGAAGAGTACTTTCAATTGGATATTCGGTCTGGTGGGTATGCTGGTACTCGTGATCCTTATTATGTTGGGGATAAGGCTTTACAAAAGAATCAGGGATAAAAATCCAGACGCTTGAAAATCGGTGATCCTGCTAATTTCGAGAACCCGAATCCGGTCTTTTATGGACTGATTATTGCTATCTTTAAGGTAAATTACTGAGGCTTGTTTAGAAAATTTTCACTGAGGTCCCGCATATTCATCGGCATGATCCTGCTGGTTCTCATCGCTTCTGTGCTAATAGCCGGCGTCACTGTATACCAGTACAGGGAACAATCCAAGGATTATCACCGAGACCGTTTGGAACGAAAGGAAGCTCAGATTGTTCAAAGTATTGAGTACACCCTGAAAGCTACCACCTATCCTGTAAATACAGAAAACCTGGTTCTGATCTTTAAGGATGAAATTTACAGGATTGCAGATGTACAAAATGTAAATTTCAGTATTTACGACCTTCAAGGTCAATTGATAAAAAGTTCAAGACCAAAATTCAATTACGATTCTGTTTCTACCCATCTGGCCCCTGGGATCATCGATAAAATTTCGGCTACGGTAAAAAAGCGCTATGTGGAACAGTATGCTGCAGTGGGCGACAGATACCAGGATTCTTACAGATATATTACCGATAACAAATTTAAACCGATAGGTATATTAAATATTCCCTACTACGAGGATAATACTTTCAACGACATGGAACTCAGGGAGTTTTTAATGCGTCTGGGGGCTGTTTACCTGGTGATGTTGGGTATTGCTATTGGTCTGGCCTACTTTATTTCAAAATACATTACCCGGTCTTTACAAACGATATCGGATAAAATGAATCAAACCAGACTAACCAAGCGGAATGAGAAGATCTTTTTGGAAAATCCCAGTACTGAAATAAGAAACCTTATTGCGTCTTATAACGGAATGATTGATCAGCTCGAAGCTAGTGCCGCCAAATTGGCCAGAAGCGAGAGAGAGCAGGCCTGGCGGGAAATGGCTAAACAAGTGGCTCATGAAATTAAGAACCCCCTAACCCCTATGCGGCTGAGTATTCAGAGTTTTGAGCGTAAGTTCGACGCGAATGACCCCGAGGTAAATACAAAAATGGCGGAGTTCTCGAGAACCATCATTCAACAAATTGATACATTGAGCAGTATAGCTTCTGCTTTTTCGAGTTTTGCAGAGATGCCGGCACAGCAAAATGAGAATTTGAATGTGGTGCAGACAGTTAAACTCGCGTTGGATATTTTTAACGAGAACTATATTCACTTCATAGCCGATGAAGAAAAAATCATTGCCAAATTAGATCGGACACAGCTCGTAAGAGTGGTAACTAATTTGGTCAAAAATGCAATTCAGGCCGTTCCGGATGTCGACTCGCCCCGAATTTTAGTCACCGTTGCTTCTGAAGGAAACAAGGTAAAGATTTCGGTAGCGGATAATGGTATAGGTATTTCAGACGATTTTAAAGAGAAGGTCTTTGAGCCTAAATTTACTACCAAGACAAGTGGAATGGGTCTCGGCTTAGGGATGGTCAGAAATATAGTGGAAACCTATGAGGGTACTATTGACTTTACCTCACAAAAAGGAAAAGGTACAGTCTTTACGGTAAAATTTCCAAAGGCAGCATAAAATAAACTATCAATATGGATTTCGATAATATTCTTGTAGAAAGAGATGCATTGGTGGCCAGGATCACCATTGACAGGCCTGAAAAACTCAATGCCTTAAATAGAAAAACTATTGCTGAATTGCACCGGGCTTTTGCACTCCTGGACGAAGATAGGGAGGTACGGGTCATTGTACTTACCGGAACTGGGGAAAAAGCTTTTGTTGCCGGTGCTGATATTTCTGAATTCGCTTCCTTTTCTGTAGCCCAGGGAGAACAGCTGGCAACGGAAGGGCAGCAACTGCTCTTTGATTTCGTAGAGCATCTGTCTACACCGGTTATTGCAGCCATTAATGGTTTTGCGCTAGGAGGTGGCTTGGAATTGGCGATGTCCTGTCATTTTAGGATTGCATCGGAGAATGCCAAAATGGGATTACCAGAAGTGTCTTTGGGATTAATACCCGGTTATGGAGGCACTCAACGACTACCCCAATTGGTCGGCAGGGGAAAGGCCATGGAAATGATAATGACAGGAGGTATGATTGGCGCAGAGGATGCCTTGCAATGCGGCCTGGTAAATCATGTTGTGGCAGCTGAGGAATTAAGTGATCTAAGCAGAAAAATAGCGGATAAAATAGCAAAAAATTCTCCAGTTGCCATTAGCTATGCAATAAAAGCGGTAAATGCGGGTTTTAAGAATAATGTACTGGGCTTTGCCACAGAAATTGAGTCCTTTGGGGCTTGTTTTGGTACTGAAGATTTCAGTGAAGGTACAACTGCTTTCTTGGAAAAGAGAAAGGCCAATTTTACGGGGACACGATAAGCTAATAAATAATCGTATATGAATAAACGGTTGAGTATTGTGTTGCTATTCGTTCTCAGCACTATGATAGGCAAGGCGCAGACCATGCCGATGGACTACAATTTCGGTGAAAAATATAACGATCGGTATAAGTATTCAAACCTAATGTCTATCGATGATGATGGTCTTGGGGGGTATATTTTAGTGAGGTCCTATTTTACAGGCCTGGTCCTAAAACCCAAGGGTTATTATATTGAGCGATATAATAGGGATCTGCAACTTATTGAAGAGTACAACTACAAATTCAGAGGCGGAGATTTTGTTGAAGGATATGTGGCCAACGGGCAGCTCTACATGTTATTATTGGAGTATAACCTGGAGAAAGAATCTTATTACTATGTGGTTCATCGCAGTCCTGTTACCAATTTTTCATTTTCCACAGAGACATTGCTGACTATTCCTTCCCAACCGGTTAAAAATCCGCTTGAAAGGAATTACTACAACAGGAATTTCTCATCGGGTTTCACTACTACTGCTCTTTTTAACGAAGATAAGTCGGCTTTTGTGTTGAGTATCCACTACAAAAAAGGAAAATCCAATCAGCACCGTATATACCTGTACAATTCAGATTTGAAACAGCTTTTTGATCAGGATTTGTCGGCCGAGATAGAGGAAAAGAATTACGCTTTTGAAAATATTGCAATTTCCAAAGACAAGCAACGCGTCTATATTATTGCCAAGGCCTATTTCAAGAAAAAGCGATTTAAAGCATTAGAACGTAAATTTCAGTATGAAATGATCCTGCTGTCCAGGAATGGCAGTAAGACACAGAGTTTCGATAGCCCTGATAAGTATTCCGAAGCTCTAAAGCCAATTTTACGCAATAACGAGCTGATCTGTGTTGGATTTTACGCGGATAGAAAGGACAATAGGTATAACGGGATTGGGTATTTTAAAATGGACCCGATCAGTCTCGAAATAAAGAACAAGAAATACAATCCGTTTACCCAGGAATTTATGAATGATAAATTTGGAAGGGAAGACACGGATCCAATTAAAAACCTGGTTTTTAAGAATGTAAGCTTTACAGACGATAACTCCGTTCTCTTCAATGCCGAAGAATATTTTGTAACGAGCAGCGTTCAGGCTAATTCGAGCGGTACCAGGCTGCGCGTAGAGCGATATCATCACAACGATATAGTTAGTGCGAAACTCGATCCTAATGGCCAGATGATATGGGCCAGAAACATCAATAAATCTGAGGTTACACAAGGCGATGGCGCATATGCTTCCTATAGTTCATGGACTAAGGGTGAAAACACCTACTTCTTTATTTGCACTGCAGCCGATAATCCACAATTACTAAATGATGAGCGCTTAATATTTAAGCAGGGCTTGAGCCGAAACAGAAATGTTTTTGTCATTCAGTTAAATGCCCAGGGCAAGATGAAATACGAAAAAATCATCGATGCCGCTGAAGCCAGATTACCCCTAATGGTTTCTAAACCTTTGATGGATACAGAATCGGACAAGTTACTATTCTACGCCAAGAGAGGCACCAAAAAACAGTTGGTGAATGTGGCTATTAACTAGCCAACAATTCAATTTCTTCAGAAGTCACTTTTAGTTAGTTTCTTTATCTGTTTTAATGGAAATAATCCATATATTTGGATTAAATCCAATAAATTGACTCTCAAAAACTACACTAAGGGACGTGGAGCCCAGCAAGATCCTGCCAACAGATTTTTGGAATTGCACCATGAAATATTAGATGAATTTCTTGAATACTGTGTTAAGAATAAGGAGGCATCCGTCAACCCGAAAACGAACTATATCCCGGTTTTTCCCAAGACTGTTGTAAACAAGGTGACTAGTCCGGATGTCCCGATGAACTATTCCATGAATCCCTACCAGGGTTGCGAGCACGGTTGCGTTTATTGTTACGCCAGGAACACACACGAGTTTTGGGGGTATAGCGCGGGGATGGATTTTGAAAAGAACATCCTTATCAAAGAGGAAGCACCTGCGCTGTTGGAAAGGAAAATTAGCAGTAAAAAATGGAAAGCTGAAACAATAGTACTCTCCGGGAATACAGATTGTTATCAGCCAGCCGAAAAGAATTACAAATTAACACGCGCTTGTTTAAAGATATTCCTGAAATACAGGCATCCTGTAGGGATCATTACGAAAAATGCCCTAATTCTTCGGGATCTTGATATAATTGAAGAACTCAATAGGCATCGATTGATAGGGGTACATATATCTGTAACCTCGCTGCGAGAGGAAACCAGGCGCATTTTGGAGCCGAGAACTGCAAGTATTAAGAAGCGGCTGGAGACCATCCGAGTCCTGTCTGATAAAAAAATTCCGGTCAACGCCATGCTCGCTCCTATAATTCCAGGGATTAACAGTCATGAGATATTAGAATTGGCAAAGACAACTTCGGAATACGGAGCTCTTTCAATTGCGATGACCGTGGTTAGACTCAATGGCGCCATTGGAAAAATATTTACGGACTGGATTAATATGGCCATGCCCGAAAAGGCTGATAAAGTGCTGAATCTTATCGCCTCTTGTCACGGGGGAAAGGTCAATGACAGCAAATTCGGTTTACGGGTCAGCGGAGAGGGACAAATAGCGAAACAGATTCACGACATGGGGAAATTGGCAAAGCGACGCTATTTTAAAAACAAAAAATTTCCATCACTGAATAAGGCCATGCATCAGCAATACAAACTAGGACAATGGAAGTTATTTGATTAGTGCGCAACCTAATTTTAGTAAAAGCTCTAAGAATAATTCAAACATCACCATTCCATTCTTCGTAAAATCTTTCTAAAAAATTGAGCATATAATTGTGTCTTGCCAGGGCCATTGTTTTACCCGTTTCTGTATTCATCTGATCTTTTAGTTGTAGCAACTTTTCATAGAAATGGTTGATGGTAGGATTTTCGGAGCGCTTGTACTGCTCTTTCGTCATCTTTAAATTAGGAGCAACTGCTGGATTATACAACGGCCTGTTTTTGTAACCGCCAAAGTTAAATGCCCTGGCAATTCCTATGGCCCCCATGGCATCCAACCGATCGGCATCCTGAACTACCTGCAGCTCAGCAGACCTTTGAGCCACATTGTTCCCGGAAAAGGTATTTTTAAATGAAATACCTTTTATTATTTCAATCACCTGATGAATAATTACTGGATCCAAGGCGTTGGATTGAAGAAAGTCCCTCGCAATTTGAGGCCCCAGGGCTTCGTTGCCGTCGTGAAATTTCGAATCTGCAACATCGTGCAACAAGGCCCCCAATGCCACTACTAAAGTGTCAACTTTTTCGTTTTTGGCGATCTGCATCGCGATGCGATACACGCGTTCTATATGAAACCAATCGTGTCCGGCTTCAGCTCCTTCCAACTCGCTCTTTACGAATTTTATAGTAAGATCTATATGCTCCTTATCAGTCATTAAGTAACGCTTACGCCCTGGGTTATCTTCTCTTCTATCTTAATTAGGAGATCGTCATGATTGCCAGTTATCTCCAGAGGTTGGTGTACCTGAAATTTTATATGGTTACCAAGGCCATAGGGAAAAGAACCGTAACGCAACATTTTCCAGCTATTGTTTATACTTATGGGAACTAGTAGTGCCGAGGGAGCTTTCTTCATAAGTATCTTAAGTCCGGTGGTCTGGAATTTTTTGGGGTGGCCATCCCGGCTTCTGGTTCCTTCGGGAAAGATTACCGCACTTCTATTATTCACTTCAATATAACTACCCAATTTTGCTATTTGCTGAATAGCTTGTTTTCCGTCTTTCCGATCAATCAATGCAGATCCGCCGTATTTCAGATTGAAAGACACGCTTGGTATTCCCCTTCCCAACTCGATCTTGCTCACAAATTTGGGATGTTGCTTGCGCAGGTACCAGATAATAGGCGGGATATCATTCATACTTTGGTGGTTGGCCACGATGATCAACGGCTTGTCTTTAGGCAATCTGTGAGGGTTGTTAAATGTATATCTTGTTCCCAGTATAAGGGTACACCCCATCAATAGTAGATTTAGAGTACTAACACTGAACTGATGAGCCTGGTATCCGAACAATCTGAGGCAAACCCATTGGATGGGATGGAAGATCACCAGGACAATGCCGAAGCACAAAAAATAAATAACAGTAAGCGGATAGGCCAGTATTTTTTGCATGTTACAAAAATAAAAAACCGCCCTTACAAGCGGTCTTTAATTATCGGCAATCAATTTTTGTTATAATTTCAATCGGACAACTAACAAAATTCGTTGTACGCCTCTGTCAGGTTTTCCGCAATTATTTCAGCTGGCCGTCCTTCAATATGATGTCTTTCAATCATGTGCACCAATTCGCCATCCCTGAACAACGCCATACTTGGAGACGAAGGTGGAAATGGGACCATAAGCCCCCTGGCTGTGTTTACGGCTTCTGTGTCTACACCGGCGAAAACCGTTATCAGTCGGTCCGGGGTTTTACTATTCTGCAAGCTTAATTTGGCAGCCGGACGTGCATTGGCTGCGGCGCAGCCACATACCGAGTTGACAACAACTAAAGTGGTGCCTGTACTCTTCAGGGCTTCTTCAACAGCCTCCGAGGTATATAATTCTTCGAAGCCGGCAGATGCCAGATCTTCTCTCATAGGTTTTACTAATTCTGCGGGATACATAGTTTCAATTTTTTTTGCTTTAACTAGTCAGCAAAGATAGTTAATTTGTACGACTAACTACTTAATACTTATAATGTGGACGGGCATTATATCGGGCCTAAAGGCTATCTTTGCGAAAATTTTTGAATATCAATGATCAAATGGGCGGCAGCTTTAATTGGCTTTTTATTTTTTAGACTACCGGGTGCTTTGCTGGGTTTTGTGGTTGGAAGCCTGCTGGATAATGTGAGCAGGCCGGGAGGCGGAGGTTCTTTATTTGAAGATCTTACCAGGCAAAAAGTATCGCCAGCCGATTTTGAAATTAACCTGCTAACACTCTGTTCTATTGTGATCAAGGCCGATGGGCAGGTAAGTCAGCGCGAACTCGATTACGTAAGGCAATATTTTCTCAGGACCTACGGTAAGGAAAGATCCAACGCCATTTTCAGGACTTTTAATGAGGTAATTAAAAAGCGTGAAATATCGGCTTATCGCATATGCACATTTCTCAACCAGCGCACCCGCTATGAAGTACGGTTACAATTAATTCATTTCCTCTTTGGAATTGCCCAGGCCGATGGTGCTATAAGCAATGCGGAGATTGATAAACTCCGAGAGATTGCCGGTTATTTGAGGATTAGCACTTATGATTTTAGCAGTATCAAGGCGATGTTCATTAAATCTGCGGATAACGCATATAAGATACTCGAGATCCAAAAAACAGCTACAGACGATGAAGTTAAAAAGGCCTATAGAAAAATGGCAAAAAAGTACCACCCAGATAAAGTGATTACGGAAAATAAAGCAATTAAAAAGGGCGCTGAAGAAAAATTCAAGCAAGTCCAACTGGCGTATGAGCAAATTCAAAAAGAAAGAGGTATTTGATGGTATTGAGAAAATTGTACTTCGTCATTTAAATAAGGCTTAATGAAAATCCCCGATAATCATAAATTGATTTATCACTATCACAGCGAACTTCCAATTCAATTTTTGGTGTTAATTACCGTGAATCGATTTTAATTAAAAATTAACCGATTAAGGTTGTAATGATTTTGCAAAGCCGGTATCTTAGCATTTTACAGCAGGCTTACGATTTCGAATAAATAAATATATGGCGCCAGACAAACAGCAGAAGTACGACAAAGCCTATCTGAGGATGGCTTATGAGTGGGGCAAATTATCTTATTGCCAACGACGCCAGGTGGGTGCTATCGTAGTGAAGGAGCGAATGATAATTTCAGACGGGTATAACGGAACACCTACCGGATTTGAGAATATTTGTGAAGATGAAGAGGGTTATACAAAATGGTATGTGCTCCATGCGGAGGCAAACGCACTTTCCAAGCTGGCTTCCTCAACACAATCGAGTATCGGAGCCACTCTTTACATAACACTTTCTCCATGCCGGGAGTGCAGTAAATTGATTCACCAGGCAGGAATACGGCGTGTGGTGTATCAAACGGCGTACAGAGATGACTCCGGATTGAAATTCCTCAAACGGGCCGGTATAGAACTACATCATCTTCCAATCCCTGAAAACGTTATCTGAATAAGCGCTAAAGCATGAAGAAACACCATTACATATGGCCCAGTATTATTGCATTGGCTCTTGCAATCGGAATCTTTGTAGGTGGCAAGCTTCATTTTAACGATTCCCCGGAAAAACTCTTTACCACCAACTCCAAAAAAGACAAATTAAACCGGCTTATCGATTATATAGATTATGAATATGTGGACGACATAAACACAGACAGTATTGTTGATGTTACCGTAAACAATATTCTGGAAAAACTCGACCCGCATTCCGTCTATATTCCCAAAAGCGAAATGGATCGGGTGTCGGAGAACATGAAAGGCGATTTTGTAGGCATAGGGATCACTTTTTACATGATCAATGACACCATCACCGTAATTCGGACGGTTGAAGACGGACCCAGCGATGAGAAAGGAATATTACCTGGTGACAGAATACTAAAGGCCGGGTCCGATACGCTTTATGGCAAAAACATCCCAAGCGACATTATAGTAAGTAAGCTCAAAGGACATAGCGGTTCTTCCGTGGTTTTGAATATCTATCGCAAAGCCGAGGACAAATTTCTTGATATCACAGTCAGAAGAGATCGTGTTCCTATTAGAAGTGTTGAAGCTTACTACATGCTGACCCCAGATATGGGATATATAAAAATTAATCGCTTTGCGGAAACCACATTCGAGGAATTTAAGGATGCCCTGGATAGCCTGCGTAAAAAAGGCGCGAGAAAACTTACCCTCGATTTACGGGACAACCCTGGCGGGTACCTGAATATAGCTGAGCAATTGGCAGACGAATTTCTTCAGGATGGGAAACTTATTCTCTATACAAAAAACAAAAAGGGCAGTGTGGAGAAAACTTTTGCCTCAGAGGTAGGTGGGTTTGAAGACAAACCAGTCTATGTGCTGATCAACGAACGCTCGGCATCAGCCAGTGAGATTATTGCGGGGGCCTTACAAGACAACGACATTGGTACTATTGTGGGAAGAAGATCATTTGGGAAAGGTCTGGTCCAGCGGGAAATGGAACTTGGCGACGGATCGGCAGTCCGGTTAACTGTTTCCAGGTACTACACCCCAACAGGCCGGTCTATTCAAAGGGACTACCGAAATGGGAGCAGGGACTACTACCAGGAATTTACAGACCGTTATCACAACGGGGAACTTGTTTCTGTGGATAGTATTAGAATTACTGATTCACTAAAATTTACGACTCCCAAAGGCAAAATAGTCTATGGAGGCGGTGGCATTATTCCGGATGTATTTGTTCCGATTGGCACCAATGAGGAGGAGGCTATCGAGAGCATGGACAGCCTTGGTTTTATTTCCCGATTTATATTTCAGCACCTGGAAGAAGACCGAACCAGGTACCAGGATCTTACACAGGAAGAATATTTAAGGAATTTCAGAATAGATGACATCCTCTTCGAGCAGTTTGTGGAATTCTGTCTTGACAGCACTATTAAATTGAGTTTTTACGATTATGAAGAGCAGATAAAGCGATATCTTAAGGCCTCACTGGCAGAACAGCTATTTTCACCCAATCTTCACGCCAAGATCAAAGCGAATTCGGATAGCATGTTGCAAAAAGTGTTGGAATTAGACCAACCTACCATTGTACAGGATCAGACGGAGATCATAGAGTCTGAAAATTAAAATACCGCTTTATTGGAGCTGTTTTAGTAATAACTCGAACTCGTAGTTTCCTTTTAATGACCGGAAGGCCTTACTATTTAAAATCCATTGTTTGTTCACCCAACCTTTGTCTATTGCTTTTTCCAGGTTAGCCAGTGCTTCATTCTTCTTGCCCAGAGACGCATAACTACTGGAAATCCTGAAAAAAACATAAGGATTTTTGGGCCAAAGCGCTGCCATCAATGCAGCGTAATAATCCACCTCTTTTTCATTGTATCCGGCTGCAGATGCTTGCATGCTTTCTATTGCAACAGCAAAAATCACGCTTTGAATACGCCTGCCCATTTCCTGGTAACTTTTACGATCACTTTCTGTATAGTTCTCCTTCAAACGCCTGAGCTCCTTCTGCCACCAATTAAAATCGCCGGGAATTTCTTCATAAACAATCTCCTCGCGGATTTTTCCTATCAGTTTGTCATTCCAGGCTTTTTCTTCTTTAGCAATATGATCACGTTCTTTGACCGCCTTCTTATATTCCCGTAACTGCTTTAGTTGTGCGGATCTGGACGCAATACTGTCCAGGGCAAAATATCTTCCAAGATCATCAACAATATTGTCATAGCTGCTCGCTGCATCCAATAGCTGTCCATCTTGCTCAAAATTACGGGCTATTGAGACTCGATCCAGCAGCAAAGCCTCCAAAAATTGAGGATTTTCCTTTAGAATCCCGTTGTTCATGTCCTGTAATTGGAACCAGTCGAACGCTCTTACAATGTCATTGGCATCGGGCCATCGGTGATCACCCTTAAATGTGATGATTTCGTTGGCTAATCCTATTTTATTGAGCCATTGACCGGCCTTGATCATTTCCTGGTAATTCATATCAAGGTTTCCTACCAGGCCGGCGTAGTAAAAATGGTCACTTGCGTACGGCATTTGTCCGGGTGTGCCCGAGAAAGCTGCTCCACAGCCAACGATTCCTTTAAACGCGCCAGAAATTACTCCGATTGCCGAGGCCATTCTTGCACCTCCTGAGAAACCGGCTGCATAAATGCGCTTTTGATCTATTTTAAACCGCGTAAATACGTCATTGAACCAGCGGTCGGCAATCGCAAAATTTTCATCGTAAGCTGTATTCCTGCTGCTGTTGGAACAAACGATGATAAGCTGGTATTTCTTTGCTGCTTTAATAAAAGGTGCAAGCCCTGTTTTACCCCTGCCTCCCGGATCAAAAATAAAGACGATAGGAAAAGCGGTTTCCGTATCATATGTTTCGGGGAGGTAAAGGGCAAAACTCTCCGCCCTCTTTTCTTTGATGACTATTGAATCGGATATGACATCTAAAAGATATGTTTCGGTCTGAGAAAAGAGGCATACCGTCCAAAGAAAGAAAAAGATAAAGGCACGGTAATTCATTAAGGAAATATATTAATATCTCTAAGTATCAGTAAATTGGAATTTTATATCCCATTATTTTTTACCCACTTTTTTCTCAATTTTTTTTGAAGTGATAAAAATTAGCAAAAGGACAATGGCGCATAAGGCCGCTAAAATTCCGATAAGAGCAACCGTACTATCTCCCTGAAACGGATTTTCAAAATCAAGAAGAGTTACGTTATATGCAATCAGCAGGATGGCCAAAACTATAAGAACAATAGTAACAGATTTATTCATAATACCCTTTTTATAGACGATTTATCAATTTACTGAAAAAGCTGATTGATATTGGAGGCAAATAATTTCACTGCTATCGCCAGGAGGATCACACCAAATACTTTCCTAATTATACTCAGACCGCTCTTGCCTAATACTCGTTCGATTTTCGCTGAGGATTTTAATACAATATACACAAAAATGACATTGATAATTATGGCCGAAATGATGTTCTCCACATAAAATTCTGCACGTAGTGCCAGAATAGAAGTCATTGTACCTGCACCCGCAATTAATGGGAATGCAATGGGAACTATAGATGCCGTTTCGGGTTCATCGTCTTTGTATATGGCAATACCCAGGATCATTTCCATCGCCAGAAAAAACAGGATGAAAGCTCCGGCAACAGCAAATGAATTAACATCAATTCCTATAAGGCCGAGTATTTCTTCTCCTACGAAAAGAAACGCAATCATAATAATCGCGGCCACAATGGTGGCTTTACCCGATTGTATATGCCCTACTTTCTTTCTTAGACTGATGATTATGGGTACATTTCCAACCACATCTATTACCGCAAAAAGGACCATGGTTGCTGTAGCGATCTCCTTGATATTGAAATTCATATCTGCTGATTAAAATTGGCGGCAAATGTACATTTTCTGTAAAATATTGTCTAGAGATTTATCAAAATATTGATGGTATTAGACAATAAAATTATATTTACAAATCAATAGTACAACCATGTTCGAGTTGGGTAAAACTGTGGTTTCCGAGGAGATCCTGGAGAACCATTTCGTTTGCGATCTGAGTGCTTGTAAAGGTGCTTGCTGTGTGGATGGTTCTGCCGGCGCTCCTTTGGAGGAAGAAGAAACGCAAATCCTGAATGAGATTATCGAGGATATTAAACCCTTTTTACACGAAGAAGGAATAAAAGTGATTGAGGAAAAAGGCACTTTTGTTAAAGGAGATGACGGAGATTGGGAAACACCTCTGGTAGATAAGCGGCAATGTGCTTATGTGGCATTCGGGGTTGATGGTATTGCCCAATGTGGAATCGAAAAAGCGCATAATGCCGGGGTCATAGAATGGAAAAAACCCATTTCCTGCCATTTGTATCCTGTTCGTATTCGGGAGTACACAAAATTAACGGCAGTTAATTACCACAAATGGCAGGTATGTGATCCGGCATGTGCGCTGGGTGATCAATTGAAAATACCCATCTATCAATTTGTAAGGGAAGCACTAATTCGAAAATTTGGTCAGAAATGGTATGCCGAGCTGGAGGAAACGGCCCGTACATTGTCAAATAGTGGGGATATGTAATTGGACCTGGGTTCCAGATGCACTACCCGAATCATCAATTAGATCTACAATGTCCACACTAAACGAATTCTGATAATCCTTGGAAAAATTGTCAAGTCTTTCTTTGGTGATATCGATTCCAACAGATTTGCGTTTAAGTACTTTGCTGTTCTTCAAACGCTCTGCTTCTGCTCTACCAACACCGTTATCTGTAATGGTGATTTTAATGAAACCATTTTTCGCCTTGCTCACATGAAGTAACACACATTTTTCACCCTCCTTTGAGGAAAGTCCGTGCCAGAGTGCATTTTCCAGGAATGGCTGAAGGATAAGTGAAGGAATCTTCACCACATGTGTATCTATACCCTCGTCTATATTTATATCAAAATTAATCTCATTGGAGAATCTTATATTTTCAATATTCATGTATAGTTCAACGGTTTCCAGTTCCTCAGCCAGTGGGATTTCCTTAAGGGAAGATGCCTCGAGAATCTTCCTCACTAATTTTGAAAACTTGTTGAGATAGTGGACTGCATTCTTAGTTTCATTGTTTATTATATAGAGCTTGATGGAATTAAGGGAATTGAATAAAAAATGTGGATTCATCTGGCTTCGCAGCATACTTTGTTCCAGTGTAAGCATCTTTTTATCGCTTTTTAGCTGATACTGTCTATACAAAATATACAGTATGATGGTAAACAGTGCTAATAAGAGTGCACTTACCAGGAGCGTGTTCTTGTTTCGGCGCAAACGGAGTTTTACGATCTCGTTCTCCTTAGCGAGCATCTCTATCTGATTGCTCCGTTTTTCGGCCTCGGAACGGGAAATAACATCGTAGACATATCTGCGATTACGATCATTGGAAATCTGTCTCTTAGCGACCTGGGCAGCTTTGTAATAGCTGAGTGACTTTTCGTAATCACCCAATTCTTCCCACAGGTCGTGTAAAAAGGTGTTGGCTTGTGAAATATTACTCAATAGCTTGTAACGCTTTGAAATATCTAATCCCTGTAGTAAATAATCATTTGCTTTTTGATATTGTTGCAGCCTGGTAAGAGTCCAGCCCATGTGGATGTAAACAGATGAGAGTATATCCTGGTCGCCAAGTGTCTCAGCCGAAGGAAGAATTGACTCAAGTGTCAGCAGCGCTTTATCAATTCTATCCTGGTGAACGTAAACGTGCGCCATGCCATAATTACTCACTACACGTATTCTTTCCGAGCCTACATTTTCGTTAATCCTCAGGGACGTTTTATAATACTTTAATGATTCTTCAAGTTTGCCCTGTGCCTCCAGACATTCGCCTATATTCTGATAATTTATCGCAAGCCCTCTAGAATTCTCAAGCCTCTCATCGTACTCCAGTGAATTTCTGAAATAATCAATGGCGAGATTATACTGCTCAAGGGATTTATAGATATTTCCAATCCCGTTGATTGCCGTATTAATGCTTCTCTGGATATCATTGGATGGCTCGGGGATAGATTCTGCTAGTTTTAAGGCTTCCTGATGATAATCGAGCGCTGCTTTGATCCCGTCATTCCTTCTATATACTGTTCCCAGCATATTTAGGCTGTAGATCCTAAACTCAATATTCTCAGCATTGTCTGCGGCATCCATGGCCGCCTCATGAAGTTGAACAGAACGGTCAAAATCTGAAATATTGCGATAATTAACCCCTAATTGATTTAAAGCATAAGATGCGCCTTCCCAATAATCTATTGATATGGCCCTTTCCAGGAAGTGGTTCATCAGGATTGTATCGCTGGTATTCTCTTTCAAAGCGCCGTTGATCTCACCAAAGGACTTGGGGGTGCTTTCAATCAGATGATCTACTGTTCGATTGAAGGACCCGGCATCGGCCTGACAGAGGCCGGCTTGATATATTAACATCGCAAAAAGACAGAGCGGGAGATTCACCTTAGGCAATACCATGGATCACGCTTAGATAAGATCCAGAAAGTCCGACTTCTTCTGCCGAGACACCGGTATTTTATGGTTCGATTTAAGTACCACATAACCATCTGTTTTTAAGAACTCTTTGATCTTCGACAAGTTGATTATGTACGAGTTGTGAATCCTGAAAAACGTATCACTGGGTAACAAGGCATTTACCTCTTTAAGTTTTTTTGTCAGCACTATCTTCTGGCCGTCCTGAAGATAAACAGTGCTGTAATTACCATCGGATTCTGCATATAATATGTCCTCACTATCGAGAAATAAAAGCTTTCCGTCAGTGTTAAATGTGACTTTTTTATTAATGGATTTGGAATTGAAATTTAAGAGGAGTTTTTCCAGTTTTTCAGCCGTATAAATCCTGGAATTGAATTTCCTGATCTTATTAATTGTATCCTTTAAATCGTCCGAATCGATTGGCTTGAGGAGGTAGTCAATGGCCTCATTCTTCAGCGCCTTAATAGCATATTGATTGTAAGCAGTAGTTATTACTACGGGAAAATCGTTGTTGTTTAATTTTTTTATAAACTGAAAGCCGTCCATCGTAGGCATTTCAATATCTAAAAACAGACAGTCCGGCGAATTGGATTCCAGGTAGCCAAGAGCTTTAAAAGGATCGGTAAAGGAAGCAACTACATCTATCTCTTCGCTAAAGTTGGTCAATTCCCAGGAGAGGCTTTGCAATGCCTTTTCTTCATCGTCGACAAGAACCGCTTCTAACTTCGTTTGCATACATCAATCAATATTAAGTGAAAGTTAAACAAAATTAAAAGGATATAAAGGAGTCCTTAATAAAATATGTATGAATAGGTGAAATAGGAGTATAAGTGGTTCAAAATCACTTGTTAATGACAATTCACAGTAATTTTCTGCCGATGGTAGTCTAAATTTCGCTCCTTGGAAGATTGTTAGCATTTTTATAACGATTTAGAAATTAATAATTAATACCTGCTTATTCTAAGTTTATTTTCTTTGTACCATTCATACGCATTATGATGTCATTCATACAATTCGCGTAGGTACATCAAGCGTAACAAACTATTTTGGTCCAGTCAATTTCCCCCGTTAACTATGATCGGTTTTAATTTTGAAATTAAAGTATTGATAGATGAAAAAATGCGTATTATTTTTCGCACTATTTGTTCTAGCGGTTGTGGCGGCAGCGATAATTGGCACAGATGAACAGGTTGACCTGATTGAAGAAGTCTCCCAGGGAGAATCTCAAAAGGACAACTTAGTGGCTCAAGGAAGTGAATAGGTTAAGAATTTCTTTTCCTTTCCTCTAAGTCACCCAATTTAGTTAATGATGAAAAAAAATTACGCTGTACCATTAGGCCTTGTTCTTTTAATGGCCATCACTTTTCTTTGTACATCTTATATTCCAATTGCGGAGCACCGGGCGGATATTCTACCTAATCCCGGCAACTTTGAATTAGTGGTATCAGGTAATAATACATTATATTTAAAGGGATCAGTGGCTATAGAAGCAGGAGAAATGGTCTCCAGTGAAGGAGATTTTTACCCGACTTTAAATTTAAAGCTTCTTAAAAACGGAAAAGACAACGGCCAGTTTTTAAATCTCTATATGGCAAATCCAAAATTAAGTCATCCATTAAAGACAGGGAACTACGCAGTTACGGAAAATATCGATGGCTTTATCAGGGACTTTAAAGGAGTATTCGGATTTGCAGATATTGATCATTTTGGAGAACTACCATTTTTCTCCGAGCAGGGTCAAATTACTATCTGCGATACTGAGAACAGACGGGTTTCAGGAAGGTTGCAGTTAAAATTGAGTAATTCAGCGGGCGAGATCATTGAGGTGAAGGGGAGTTTTGTCACCCCCCAAATGCGGTAGCCCGGCAAATCATATATTGAAATATTTATTAAATCAGAAATGCGGCCTCAGAGGGAATTGTGTTTAATAGGCATTAGGTTGTTTATTGGACCCTCCGGAAGATGAAGTCACTTACTGGATAACCAGTCCAAATTAATGGATTTGGCAACTGCTCCATTCGGGTTTCGGGGGAACTACCTGGAGGGGTGGTGCCTTTATTAGTTATACTTGTTCGATTTCATTGCGGGGCCGCTTGGTTTGAAAAAATTCTGGGCACCTCACCCCACATCATATTTTAACGGAATTACAATAAAATTCAAGAACACTATGAGAACAGTTAATAATTGTACGACATTGATCGCTTTACTGGCAACTATCTTTGTTATTGGACAAACCCCAGAGCAGGAAAATATGATGAAAGCCATGCAAAGTCAGGTAGGCGGAGACATGTCATTGAGTACTGCAGTACCACTTAGCGATGATCAGCTAAAAACGTTATTGCCCAAAAGTTTAGCTGGGATGGAATTAATCGAAGTTAAGCATGGTGCAATGAGTGCAGCGAATATGGCCTCAATTGATGGAGTATACGATACCAAAGGGGAACCGGAATTCATTAGTACAGATTCCGGAGGTGAGAAACTGAATCCGAATAGAAGGAGATGTAATATTGGTGTTGCAGATGGTGCCGGACCTACAGGATCCAACATGTTAATGAGTATGAAGATGATGTCTGGGATGGCTTTTGAGTCCGAGGATGAAAACAAACAGCAAAAAACCCTGGAGGTTCAGGGTATTAAGGCTCAACAAGTATACCATAAAAAATCCAATAAGACGGAATTGCAGTTTGTATATCTGGACAGATTTATGGTCTCAGTTTCTGCCACAAACAGAAATCCTGAGGAAACTTGGCAGTTAATTGAACATCTTGACCTGGCACGCCTTTCAGAATTGGTAAAAGACAATTAGGGCAAGGATGAAATTCTATACTTAAAGTTATTCTAATTGTTCTTTTTTTTGGAGCGACCAAATTAGAAACCACTTAATATATGTTTTAACTGTACTGTTTCTGAGGACTGTAGTGAAAATTTCAAATATCGATTCGTAATTATTTCTGTAAGGCCCGGAGATTTCCCAATTGTGCTGCCGGCTAATTTTAGATGAATTCCACAATTTCTTAAACCGATAAGTATGTAATATTGTACTTTTCGGTTTATTTTTTTGTTTGATATTTTCTTAAAATTTTCAAAAAATTTCTTCGGGGCGGCAGGGCAATGAACATCAATTCTGAGCCTACATTTCAACAGCCCGTGTTAAAAACTTTGGATGGTATTTAACCATTCCGACTTTAGAATTTGATAACATTTTTCAATCTTTGTAAGTCCCAGCCGTAATGTAAATTAATCCCAATTTCAACTATTAAAAAGAGCACTATTATGTCTACAGCCGTCGAGCCCATTCTAAAGGAAAACAAAGACCGATTTGTAATTTTTCCCATAAAACACCATGATTTATGGGAGTGGTACAAGAAGTGTGAGGCTTGTTTTTGGACGGCGGAAGAAATAGACCTTCATCAGGATTTGGCAGACTGGAACAACAAACTCAGCGATGATGAACACTATTTTATAAAACATATTCTCGCTTTTTTTGCAGCATCAGACGGTATAGTCAACGAAAATCTTGCAGAAAACTTTGTAAATGAAGTACAGTACTCCGAGGCGAAGTTCTTTTACGGATTTCAGATTATGATGGAGAACATTCATTCAGAGACTTACTCTTTGCTTATAGATACTTACGTAAAGGATGAAAAGGAAAAAAACCTCCTTTTTACAGCGCTGGATAATTTTCCGGCAATTAAAAAGAAAGCTGATTGGGCACTGCGATGGATCGAGTCGCCCAGTTTTGCCGAAAGACTTATCGCGTTTGCCGCTGTAGAAGGAATCTTTTTCTCAGGTGCTTTCTGCTCTATTTTCTGGTTGAAGAAAAGGGGACTAATGCCAGGTCTCACATTTTCCAATGAGTTGATATCCAGGGATGAAGGAATGCATTGCGACTATGCAGTACACTTGCACAATAAGCATCTGGTCAATAAAGTACCTAAAGAACGCATCACCGATATATTAGTAGATGCCCTGAACATTGAAAGAGAATTCATTACGGAATCCCTGCCAGTGAGCCTTATTGGAATGAATGCAAAACTGATGACACAATATTTGGAGTTTGTCACCGACCGCCTGTTGGTGGAACTCGAATGTGATAAAGTATACAACGCCACCAATCCATTTGATTTTATGGATATGATTTCCTTACAAGGCAAAACCAATTTCTTTGAGAAAAGGGTTTCTGAATACCAGAAAGCGGGAGTTTTAAACAAGGAAAAGGACAGCGATTCACAGAAGATCAGCTTCGACGCCGATTTTTAATAAATCCAGCTGAATTACCCCGGCAATCTGGGGTTTTTTTGTGCTTGATTATAAATTTAAGCTTTTGCCACAGGCCTGAGCTGACCAAATACTAACCAAAAACAATATAGAGAAGCATGTATGTAGTAAAAAGAGACGGAAGACAAGAGCCGATGATGTTCGACAAGATCACAGCAAGAGTTCGGAAGCTGTGTTATGGACTTAGCAATTTAGTCGACCCCGTGAAAGTGGCCATGCGGGTCATTGAGGGCCTTTACGATGGGGTGACTACATCAGAACTGGATAATTTGGCGGCGGAAATAGCTGCCACACTTACAACCGCCCACCCAGACTATGCCAAGTTAGCGGCTCGGATTTCTGTTTCTAACCTGCACAAAAACACTAAAAAATCCTTCTCCGAAACCATGAAGGATCTTTATGAATACGTAAATCCCAGAACAGGTAAAAAAGCACCACTCTTATCGGACGAAGTGTATCAGGTTATCGCTGCCAATGCGGATCAGCTCGATTCAACCATAATTTACAACAGGGACTTCGGCTATGATTATTTCGGTTTCAAAACCCTGGAGCGATCATATCTTTTAAAACTTAACGGCCAAATCGCAGAAAGACCACAACATATGCTGATGAGGGTTGCCGTGGGGATACACCTGGACGATCTGAATTCCGCCATAGAAACCTATGAGTTGATGTCCAAAAAATACTTCACTCATGCCACGCCAACTCTATTTAATTCCGGCACACCTAAACCACAGATGTCTTCCTGTTTTCTGCTGGCTATGAAAGACGATAGTATTGACGGGATTTACGACACCTTAAAGCAAACAGCCAAGATTTCACAATCTGCCGGTGGCATTGGGTTATCTATTCACAATATCCGGGCAACCGGATCTTATATAGCCGGAACCAACGGAACATCGAACGGAATTGTACCCATGCTGCGTGTATTTAACGATACAGCACGATATGTAGACCAGGGTGGGGGAAAAAGAAAGGGCAGTTTTGCCATATATGTGGAACCCTGGCATGCAGATATTTTAGATTTTCTCGAGCTGAAAAAGAATCACGGTAAAGAAGAAATGAGGGCGAGAGATCTTTTTTATGCCATGTGGATTCCCGACTTGTTTATGAAACGCGTAGAAGCAGATGGGGAATGGACCTTAATGTGCCCCAATGAGTGTACCGGACTTTTTACCACACATAGTGCAGAATTTGAAGAATTATACACCAAATACGAAGCAGAAGGTAAAGGCAGGAAGACTGTAAAAGCGCGTGAGTTGTGGGAGAAGATACTGGAGTCTCAGATTGAGACAGGCACGCCCTATATGCTGTATAAAGACGCGGCTAATCGCAAAAGTAACCAGAAGAACCTGGGAACTATTCGCTCGTCTAACCTTTGCACTGAAATTCTCGAGTATACATCACCCGATGAGGTCGCAGTATGTAACCTGGCCTCTATCGCCTTACCAATGTTTGTGAAAAACGGGGACTTCGATCACAAGGAACTCTTTAAAGTCACGAAACGCGTCACTAAGAATTTGAACAAAGTGATCGACCGAAATTACTATCCGGTCAAGGAAGCCGAAAATTCCAATATGAGACACCGGCCAATAGGATTGGGTGTGCAGGGTTTGGCAGATACTTTTATTCTGATGAGGCTTCCATTTACTTCAGACAGGGCCAAAAAACTAAATCAGGAAATATTTGAAACCCTCTACTACGCCGCAGTTACTGCATCTATGGAAGAGGCGAAAACAGATGGTTGTTATTCCTCATATGAAGGATCTCCTATCTCTAAAGGTGAATTCCAGTATAATCTCTGGGGCATAGAGGATGAAGAACTATCCGGGCGCTGGGATTGGGTAAAACTCCGAAAGAACATAAAACAACACGGAGTACGAAATTCACTTCTCGTTGCACCTATGCCCACTGCTTCAACTTCCCAAATCCTGGGGAATAATGAGTGTTTCGAACCCTATACCTCGAATATTTATACCAGAAGAGTACTTTCCGGAGAATTTATTGTGGTAAACAAACACCTATTGGAGGATTTGGTAAAACTCGGCTTGTGGGATGAGGAATTGAAACAGGAACTAATGAGGGCGAACGGATCTATTCAGCATATTGACCTGATCCCCGACGAGATCAAACAACTTTACAAGACCGTTTGGGAATTGAGCATGAAGGACATAATTGATATGTCGAGACAGCGCGGGTATTTTATTGATCAAAGCCAGTCACTGAATTTGTTCATGGAGAACGCCAATTTTGCCAAACTGACTTCCATGCATTTTTACGCCTGGAAAAGTGGTTTAAAAACAGGCATGTACTACTTGCGTACAAAAGCAGCTGTTGATGCGATCAAGTTCACATTGGACAATACAAAGAAAAAAGAAGAGCCTATTAGTATTGCAGCCGAGGCGGAAGTGACGGCAACAAGACCGGAATTAGCAAAAGAGCTGAGTGTAAAGACAACACCGGTCCGGGAACAGGAAAACAATACTGAACCCATATCACCCGAAGAGATGAAAGAGTTAATCTCAAAGGCCAAAGAAGATCAGGCCGATGACGATTGCCTCATGTGCGGATCTTAAGGTTCGGTTAAGTAAGAGACTGGTTGTTTTGGTCAACCAGTAAAGTGTTTATTTTTTTGGGAAACGCCTTGGCTAAGCTCAACACCTTCCGGTGAGCTTTGTATCAAGGTGTTTTTTTTCGGCGATCTGTGGATGATTAAAGAGCGAGCTTTTCCTGCGTTCCATTAGGAAGCGTGCATCTGCAAAGCGGATTACAATTTACCTGTTTTTGAAAAAAGGTTTTAAAAAGTAGGCTGAAAAGATCAGCACCGCCGCATAAACAAATAAAATGATGAAATGATAGTCCATCCAGAGGAATTTTAAATGCTCACTTATTATATACGCAATAAATTAAGAAATGGATTATGGTATTTATAAAGAATATCAACAAAATTTGTAAAGTAATAAACAAAAGCTGCTTATTATTAAATTACTTTTTGAATTGTTGATTATACAAAAACCGTCCTGCCAACAGCAATAAGGCATATAAGGCCAGAATCGAAAAGTAGTAGATGTCCATGTTAGTTTAGACGTGTATTGTAATAGATTCCTTTCTAAAAGGAACGTTAATGTGGGGCAAAAAATTGTGATGGCTATGATGAAAGTAGTAAAAAACCTACAACTATAAAAATTTATCAACCTCTTTATAAGCATCAATTACAGCTTGTTCTCCAGGCTTGCCAGAAATTGAATTTCCATGTTCCATACCCAGGATTCCGGTGTAGCCTTTCCGGTAGATATATTTAAAGATATTTTTATAATTGATCTCGCCCGTAGTGGGTTCATTTCTGCCAGGATTGTCACCAATTTGGAAATATGCAATCTCGTCCCAGCAGTGCTCAATATTGGGCAAAAGATTTCCTTCCTGTATTTGCTGGTGGTAAATGTCGAAGAGTATCTTGCAAGAAGGAGAATCAACTGCCCTGCAAATTTCATACGCCTGTGGAGAGCCGGTGAGAAACAATCCGGGATGATCACTGAAATTGAGAGGTTCTAAAACCATTATTAAGCCATGAGGCTCTAAAAGGGCACTGGCCTGTTTTAGCGTTTCAATTACGTTTGCCGTTTGATATCCCATCGGTAATTTTAAATCGACATGGCCAGGTACCACTGTCATCCATTTGGCATTGACCCGCCTGGCCACAGGAATGGCTTCTTTGATATCATTGAGGAATTCTTCCCTCATAGATTGGTCACCAGACGCCAGGTTGGGCTCCTTCCAATAAATCTTATGTGCGACAAAGACACCCATTTGCAGACCTCGGGCATTCATTGTACTGGCCATGCTCAACTGCAGATCTAACGGCCTGCCTTTCATTCCGTTATCTTCAAATGCCGTAAAACCCTGATCGGCCATGAATTCCAATTGTGAAATCGGGTCTTCACCCGCCAATTGACGGAACATGCCCAAATGAGGTGCGTATTTTAGGTTAAAAGGAGTAAAATATTTGGTTCGGCTACGGAAAGACAGAAGCCCGCCGGCAGAGAGCATACCACTTGCCAAAGTTGCATTCAGAATAAATTTCCGTCTTTTCATCTATTACCAGACTATAGAGTAAGCCTTACCACCTGTAAGCTCATCGAGGTCGCCACAAGCTATATACTCACCGGGAATAGGTTGATAAGCCAGTACATTTTCACCTATGTATTCATTGGTCTTATATCCCATAATAGTCATGTCTCTTAGGGATTCAGCAAAAACACAGCTCAATTGATCGTCGTTCAGCGGTGGTGAAGTCCGCTCAGTGAAAAGACCTTTGATATATGCCTGCAACACTTTTTCCCTTGTTTCTTTTTCTGCTTCACATTTGGAATATACAGTTTCCAAAGTCTTCTCCAGGTCCTGTGCATTCAATTCAGGAATATCTTCTTTGTCAGAATCATTGAGAGCACGATTTACAAATACACTCATTGTTTTTTTGAAGAAATCCCTGCTGTGACTGACAAAATAGCCAGTATCGATCCACCGATCTTCAATGTTTTCAATATTTTGTTTAGCCAAGGGCAGCGTAAGAAACTCCTCCTCGTTATACATCACCTTATCGGCCAGGCCATCTATAAAAATGTGTACATTCAATTCCGATGCCGATGGAGTATCCGTCTTTGGTAAAAAGATATCAACCATAAGCTTTAAAATGTGTCCTTCTTCAGGACTAAAAAAACTTGGTCTCCAACCTACAGCTGCTTCTTTATTACAAGACTGAACAATGCTAACAAGTGTGGGTGTGGCCACAGAATATCCCATGGCAAGCCCTATATTTTTAAGTGCGTTTCTCCTTTTCATCAGATATTTCCCTTTTTAAGTTCTTGCGCTGCATGATTGGCCGCTCTCGCTGAGAAGGCCATATAGGTCAAAGAAGGATTAACGCAGGATGACGAGGTCATAAACGCTCCGTCTGTAACGTAGACATTCTTTGCCGCGTGGACCTGATTATATCCATTCAAAACCGAAGTTTTCGGATCTCTTCCCATTCTTGCCGTGCCCATTTCGTGTATGCCGATACCCAATGCTCCGGGATCATCATAGATTTCCACATCGCGTAACCCAGCCTTGATCAACATGTCATAGGCCTGCTCCTTGATATCTTCGCGCATTTTCCATTCATTTTCTTTAAACTCCGCATCGAAAGTTACAGTAGGGAGGCCCCATCCGTCGGTTTTTTCATAATCCAGGGTCATGCGGTTGTCTTCATAGGGCAATACCTCACCAAATCCGGAAATACCAAATTGCCAGCCACCGGGCTTGAGAATTGCTTCTTTCATGGATTTGCCAAATGAGAGTTCCGCTACCGTATCCTCCCAATTACTTCTACTGCCGCCTCCCTGGTATCCGTAACCTCTTACAAACTGGTCTGTATTAGAGGAGCCACCAAGGTTCCTGAACCTGGGGATATAAATGCCACCTGGCTTTCGACCCTTGTAGTACTTGTCTTCGAAACCATCCAGTTTCCCGCTGGCACCTGAACCGAGATGATGGTCCATAACATTTCTGCCAAGCTGGTCAGAATCATTGCCCATCCCATTCGGAAAACTATCCGATCTGGACTGCATTAGTATGGAAGTAGATGCGATGGCCGATGCACAAAGGAAGATCACTTTTGCTTTGAATTCAAATACCTCCCTGGTCTCCCTGTCAATAACCTTTACACCGGTCGCCTTTTTGGTATTCGGGTCGTAGATGATTTCGTGTACACTAGCATCGGGTCTGAGGGTTAAATTCCCTGTTCGTTCCGCCGCTGGCAATGTGGAGGAAAGGCTGCTGAAATAAGCCCCAAAAGGACAACCTCTCATACAGCGATTCCGGAATTGACAACGGACCCTTCCCTCGAATTCCTTATCGCTATTAATATGGGCTACCCTACCTGCGGTGACAAATCGCTCGTCAAAATGTTCGGTTACTTTTTCACGGACATGCTGTTCTGCACAATTTAATTGCATCATCGGCTCAAATTGCCCATCTGGAAGTTGAGGTAGTCCCAAAAGCTCACCGCTAACACCAATATAAGATTCCACCTTGTCGTACCAGGGTGCAATATCTTTATAACGAACCGGCCAGTCAACACCATGGCCGTCTGCAACATTCGCTTTGAAATCCATCTCATTGAACCTATAGCTGTGCC
>JBPCUI010000244.1:0-3718 GCA_051011235.1 Flavobacteriaceae bacterium | reverse complement strand
GAAGATCTCAGTTTCAATGGGAAAGATTATCCGGGAATCAGAATTAGCTACCAGGGAAATATCGGTACATCACCTAAAGATGAATATTTCTTGCACTACGACCCTGAGACCTATCGTATGACATGGTTGGGCTATACCGTTACTTACAGGACAGGTGAAAAGTCCGATAATATAAAATGGATACAGTACGGGGAATGGCAGGAAACCTCCGGCCTAATTTTGCCTAAGGCAATCACCTGGTACAATTATGAAGGCAAAACGATCAAAGATCCCAAAAGCACCGTATTGTTTGAGAAAGTCCTACTTAAACGAGAATCTGAAGACTCCAAATTCTTTGAAAAGCCCGCTGATGCAAAAATTGTGCTGGCCAAGAAACCATCGTAAAAAGCAAAATCAGTGCTATAGACCGGTAGATTTCGGACCGGTTATCGGATAGTTCTTATGGTAGCCTATTATTAAAGAAACCATAAGGTTGTAACTCTTTATACCCGCTGCCTGGTTGTTGGCTTTCAGGAAGGTGTTGAAGATACTTTTAAAAATGGGTTCCATAGGATTTTCATAGGCTTTCCAGAAGGCATGAAGTTCTTCGTAATTTTTTTGGACCCCTCTGTTTATCTGGCTGTAAAGAATTTTATATTGATCAGGTTGCCTTTTGTTTAATTCTCTCAGGCAGTGACTTAGGGCATAGGCATAAGCCGAGTATTGCAGGTAGGGATCCTCATTTAATGACATGACCAGATAACCGATAAAATTTACTTCGTTTTCTGCGGAGTAGCCCAACTGGTGACCTACCTCATGTCCGCATACGACTGGAAATCTAAAATTGGGAATTTTGCTATTTACCTGTGATTCATGGGTAAACGGATTTAGGTACCCGCCATAGCCCATGTAGGTCAAAAGCGTACTGAAAAGCGATTTTTTTAAACTGGGCCTTTTGTAGTGCAGGCCTGGAAACTGTTCTGACAAATCGGAATAAGCTTTAATGGTCTTTTCAAAAATCTCTTCCTGGGGATAAGAAATCTGGATTGTGTTCAAGGAATCACCCGCAAGCAGTTCCTGAAGCTCATTAGTTTTGTAGATCAAGGCGCTTGTAGTTTGCGACAATTGATCGGCAGTATATTCTTCATCCAGGCTTAAGGTCTTGGAAATAGGTTCTCTGTAGTAGTTAAATCCCCATGAAAGATGAAAGGTGAAATAGGCCACAGCCAAAACCATTACGATATCTCTAAGTGTTGTTTTCCAGTCGCTCAAAAGACGGTCTCTTTTTTTTATGAAATAGTACAGTATGCTTAAGATCAGGATGGCGTAGACTATATCGCCTATAGAGAAGGGGATCCAGCCGAGCAGCCATCTGAAAAAGCCAGACCAATAAGGATAGAAACCGTTGCTGTAATATTTTTCAACAAGATGCGGGTAGATACCAATCCATTTTACCAACAGGATTTGAAGCAGCAGCGAGAGTGCAATAACGTTTTTTAACTTGTACCACATCGATTCAAAATTATAATAATTACCGATCTGTTAAGGCCATTCTGAAATCAAATTGCCGAATAGCTTATATAACCGGCAAAATATTTCTTTTTATTTAATAGAATTGTTTCCTTGACGTATTTTTGAACTAATCAGAAAAATTATGAATCAGGAAATATACGCATTGGAACCCAAAGCAGTTTGGGCAAATTTTGCAGATCTCAACGCCGTACCCAGGCCATCTAAAAAGGAAGAGAAGGTTATCCGGTTTATGCTGGAATTTGGCAAAAGACTGGGACTCGAAACGCTTACGGACAAGGTGGGAAACGTAATCATAAGAAAACCAGCCTCTAAGGGAATGGAGGGACGGAAAATGGTGGTCCTCCAGTCACATTTGGATATGGTACACCAAAAGAATGCTGAAACTAAATTTGATTTTGAGTCACAGGGAATAGAGATGTATGTCGATGACGGATGGGTTAGAGCAAGGGGTACAACTTTAGGGGCTGATAACGGTATGGGTGTTGCCGCAATTATGACTTTGCTTGAGAGTAATGAAATAGCGCATCCGGCTCTGGAAGCTCTGTTTACCATTGATGAAGAGACGGGGATGACAGGTGCAATGGGTCTCGAAGCAGGTGTATTGAAGGGCAGCATTCTGTTAAACCTCGACACCGAAGAGGATGACGAGATCGATATTGGCTGTGCGGGCGGAATAGATGTCACGGCCAGGCGTCAGTATAAGGTAGTTGATGTTGAAGATCATTACATGGCGTATTCCTTGGTGATCAAAGGATTGAAGGGGGGACATAGTGGAATGGATATCCATCGCGGTTTGGGGAATGCCAACAAAATTATGAATAGACTGCTTTATCTGGCCTATGATAAATTTGGAATAGGAGTTTCGAATATAGATGGAGGTGGTTTGCGCAATGCGATACCCCGTGAGAGTAATGCTCTTATTCTGGTACTTTCTAAATCCGAAATTCCTTTTGTTGAGCAGTTTGAAACCTGGGGATCGGTCATTAAAGAAGAATTAGCCACAACAGAACCAAATCTCTCTATCGAATTGATCGCTACCCAAAACCCCGAATCGATGATGGAGTCCTCCCAGCTCGGTAGCTTATTGAAAACGGTCTACACACTGCACAATGGAGTTTACGCGATGAGTGCTTCGATCCCTGATCTCGTTGAAACTTCCAACAATATTGCCAGGGTCTTGGTCCAAAACGGGGAAATAAGTATTCAGTGCTTAACACGGTCCTCTGTAAATACGGCTAAAATGGACCTGGCGTATTCTCTTAGGTCCGGGCTGGAGCTAGGCGGATTTTCAACCAGCTTTAGCGGGGAATACCCCGGCTGGAAACCCAATCCCAATTCGGAAATCTTAACAATCCTAAGTGCACAATACGAATCCTTATTTGGTGAGAAAGCTCAGGTCGTTGCCTGCCACGCTGGCTTGGAGTGCGGGATATTAGGCCAAAACTATCCGGCGATGGATATGATCAGTTTTGGTCCCACTATTAAGGGAGCTCATTCTCCGGATGAACGTGTAAATATTGCGTCTGTTCAGAAATTTTGGAAGTTTTTACTCGATATACTCGACAATATTCCAGAGGTGTAACATCAAATGACTTGTCTGTCAGTAAATTAGGACGAGTATCCTTAAAATTTAGTAACTTTAATAGAAATCTTAAAAACCACAGGTATGGGAATCAAGAGTTTTCAGGGTAGAAGAAAGAAACCTCAGGATGAGGAGGTTCCATTAAGAGTAAGGGATTACATGACGCAAAAATTAATCACTTTTAATCCGGAACAGTCTGTGGAAGAGGTAATTGAGAAACTCATACGACACAAGATATCAGGCGGACCGGTGGTCAACGAAAAGAATGAGCTGGTAGGGATCATATCAGAAGGAGATTGCATCCGGCACATCAGTGAGAGCCGATATCACAACCTTCCTGGTGAAAACAGAAAGGTGGAACAGCATATGGCCAAAGAAGTAGAAACCATCGATGGAGACATGAATATTTTTGACGCGGCCAACAAATTTCTCAATGACAGGAGACGTCGATTCCCAATTGTAGAAGAAGGTATTCTGATAGGACAGATATCCCAGAAAGATATTCTAAAGGCAACCCTGGAGCTCAAGTCCCAGAACTGGAAGAAATAACTAACAGAATCTGGCAGTAATCTAACCACTTTGCAGTAATGAAATTTGCTTTACTGGGCAATCTCCACAATTTCT
>JBPCUI010000243.1:0-2965 GCA_051011235.1 Flavobacteriaceae bacterium | reverse complement strand
ATGTACATCACGTCCGATTGCATATTTACTGGCCAGGGTGTTTAATTTTTCTATGTTCGATACAGGAGTATCTGCCTGATCATTGAGTGCGACGAATTCCCCCTGGTCAAAACTAAGCTTAATTTTCTCCGTACCCTTTTCAACTAATTGACTGGGATAGGCCGAATCTGGCAGCGGAAGATCCGAGGTGAGGGTCTCATCACCTCCTACTGAAGTACCCCAAAGCCCTTTATTAATTGAATACTTGGCTTTTTCCCAATTCATATCAATACCTTCTGCTTTTAAGTATTCGATCTCCTCTTCCCTGGCTAATTGCTGATCTCGTATTGGTGTAATGATCTCTGTTTCTGGTGCCATAATTTGAAAAATACTATCGAACCGTACCTGATCATTTCCTGCACCAGTGCTCCCGTGAGCTATATAAGAAGCGTCAATTTTCTTGCTGTACTTTGCAATTTCAATTGCCTGAACGATTCGTTCGGCGCTAACCGAAAGCGGATATGTGTTATTTCTCAGAACATTCCCGAAAATGAGGTATTTGATCACATTCTCGTAATAAGACTTGACGGCATTTACAGAGGTATAGGTACTCGCCCCCAGGGCCAGAGCCTTTTCTTTAATTTCGGCGATTTCGTCACTAGAAAAACCACCGGTATTAATGCTCACTGCATGTACCTCGAACCCTTTTTCTTTCGTAAGGTATTTTACACAATAGGAGGTGTCTAGTCCGCCACTGTATGCCAGAACCAATTTTTTCATGAGGTTTTCTTTTTCAGGAACAGCTGTGTTTTAATTTTTTGGAGCCTTTGAAAAGCCTTGCTGTTCAGTTTGTCTTTTTTGATCTTTATTTTTTTAGCCGGGTCGTACAACATGCCGGTACAGAGGCACATTTTTCTTTCTGTTCTGGTGAGAATATCAAAGTTTTTGCAGGTTTGACATCCCTTCCAAAAATCGGGATCTTCCGTAAGCTCAGAAAATGTAACCGGTTTATAGCCAAGCTCGTAATTCATTTTCATAACAGCCAGGCCGGTTGTGATGCCAAAAATTTTGGCATCGGGAAACTTCTTACGTGAAAGTTCAAATATGGCCTTTTTGATCTTTTTTGCCAGACCCTGATTCCTGAAATCAGGATGAACGATAAGCCCCGAATTGGCCACGAAGTTTTTTTGTCCCCAGACTTCGATATAGCAAAAGCCTGCAAATTTTTCTCCGTCTAATGCAATAACAGCATTACCGTCAACTAAACGCCGAATGATATATTCTGCAGACCTCTGCGCTATTCCGGTACCCCGGACCTTTGCAGATTCAGAAATGGTATCGCTTATTATCTGGGCGTATCTTATATGTGATTCGTTGGCAATTGCAATTTCCATTGCATTGAAATTTTAATAATGAAGAAAGTTCTTTAGAAGTTTTGCGGAAATGGACACACCTATTTCCAATACTAATACACACCCTTACGGGCGGCGGCGGGTAGGGAAAAAAGAAGGGAACAGATATAAGTTCCTATTTGTATTTATTGCTTCTGTTTTCATCGAAGTCCAAAAGTACAAATTAAATTGAACTGGCATAATAAGCGATCTAATTTTTTGGAATTATCAATTTTTGACCTTCCAGCTTGATGATTTCGTAGATCATAAAACCAAACACAACTAAATATTCAATAGAGATTAGCCAGATTTGTTCATCGAAGCCATGCCGGGTATATGCTGAATAGCTCAGGAAAATTACCGCAGACCAGATCAAAGGGAACCGATATTCGGTGAATAAACTCAGAGCCACAAGAAATATTATATACCACGGATGCACTACAGAAGACAAAAAATAATAGATACATAGAATCCAAAGCATGGATACGATTAGGGACGATAGTTTCCGTTTTTTCATCAGGATTGTGAAAACAAATGTTGCTGCCAGGATTAGATAAGGGATTGTTTGCCCGTAGAGTTTTATTAGTTCCCAGGGCTTTGCATCGAACTGAATGGCCGCGTGTTTTATACCGTTATACAACCCGGCGTTAAACTCAAAATTTGAGAACCACAATCCAACAGTTTGAGTATAGTGAACCAGGAATTCAGGTGTATAAAAAGGGAGTAATATTAAAACGCATATTATTGCGGTCAGGAGGTAAAAAGCAGTCAATTTACGAATTGGAAAATATCCCAGGAATAGTGGAAGAAAAATCAACGGCACAAGTTTAACATGAATTGAAATTGCATATAGTATGGCAGCACCCCACCAGTTATTCCTGGAAAGTAGGCACAGGCTCCAAATAAAGAAGAATAACATGACCCCCTCAAAATGCAGATTACCACTAAGCTCTATAATAATTAATGGATTTAGGAAATACCAGAGGATAAGATGAGGAGACTTGTTAAGACTTTTAAGGAGCATACGGCCGAAATAGAGGATCCCAATATCTGCCAGAATAATGAAAATTCTCATTGCCATCACCGATCCCAGAATCTTATGACCGCCTATTATACCGGACACTGCAAAGATCAATTGATTGAACGGAGGGTAATTGCTAAAATTCCGTGCACTCAGCTTTCCCATCCCTTCATACAGTATTTGACCGTTTTCAGGTATTAGATAGCCATCACTTATGATCCAGTCTGGCGTAAACAAGTAGGGATTTATCCCCTGTAAAACCATTTCTCCATCCCAGATAAATCGGTAAAAGTCTTGAGACAGATTAGGAATCGCTAAAAGGAATACCAATCTGAATAAAATTCCGGCCACCAGTATGAACTTGAAGTTCCACTTTTCAAACTGAATCAGTTTGAAGCAGAAAAAGAACAAGGCTGCATACAACAGGATCAAACGTGGAAAATCACTTCGTTCCAGCTGATAGGCGAACACGTAATAAAAGAAGATGCTCGAGATCACTATCAGCATTGGAAATTTATGCAATTTCCAATAGGATGCGATTTGGTTAAACATTTAAGCCCGGTTTGTAGTATTG
>JBPCUI010000242.1:0-3043 GCA_051011235.1 Flavobacteriaceae bacterium | reverse complement strand
TAGTGCGGTGGTAAACACCGTGATTTGCTTGTCAGCACCAATTACTTCCGCAATCCCTGTTAGCACCTTTCGGTGATTTAGCTTGATCATTACGCCGGAAAGGCCTAACTCATTAAACACAACATCGTACAATTGAATGAATTCCGCGTCCTGCATAAGCGAATCGCTCCCCACCACATCGGCATCACATTGATAAAATTCGCGGAAGCGCCCCTTTTGTGGTCTGTCGGCCCTCCAAACCGGCTGTATCTGATATCTCTTAAAAGGGAAATCGATTTCATTCTGATGCATCACCACATAACGTGCAAAAGGCACTGTAAGATCATAGCGAAGTGCTTTTTGAGATATTTTTGGTGTTAATTGTGCGGCATTTTTCTCAGAATATACATCATCGCTAATCTTTGCAAGATAATCTCCTGAATTCAGGATTTTAAAAATAAGCCTGTCTCCTTCTTCGCCATATTTACCCAGTAGTGTCTCTAAGTTTTCAAAAGCCGGTGTTTCAATAGGTTGAAAGCCGAATAATTCGAACTGCTTCCGAATCGTATTGATTATGAAATTACGCTTTGAGATATCGGCTGGTGAAAAGTCCCTTGTTCCCTTAGGTATCGATGGTTTCTGCGCCATGAATTCAATTAATGCTACAAATATAGTTTTTTGCGGTTTGTCTTGTTCGGGCAGTTAACTTATTCCTCGATAACATCATCAAACCACTGGAATAAAGCCCCTTTTGTTATGACCGCTCCTTTCTGGATAAGTTCGAACTTATCTATGTTTTTATCTGTGGAGTAGGCTTTGGCGGCCGTTAGATATTCGACAAAATCTGATTGCCAGTTTTTTCGAAACCACGCAAAACCGACTTCGGTGCCAAGATCGACATCCGGATTAAGTATTTTAACCGAGATCAGATGCATTTCTTTCTCATCGCAACTGAACAGGTGCATGCTCTGAGGAGATATACTTTCCAGGTAATTGACATTGGAAAGAACTCCTTCCCAGATCAGATCGCTAAAAACATCGAGTTCATCTTCCGCCAGATTAGGATTTTCCTCCTTCATGGTACACCATTCTTCGGCTGTTATGGATTGAGTAGAGAGGAAATTTATAAACTCTTCCTCAAACTCGGTAAATTGTTCTTCAGTGAGCCTCGCGTATTTCATTTTGCAAAAATAAAAAGGCCACACAAATCGTGCGGCCTTTATTGAATAAAATTATTCCAATACTAGAAGATATATCGAAGTCCGAACTGCATCTGCCACCTTGAGATCAGATCTGGATTATTGATAAACGTATTTGTCTGACTGGTGTCAAAACTATAAACAGGCGTGCCTGTTCCATCGATTCGAACCCCTAAAGGTTGCGTTGTCAACGGATTCTGAACTATACCCCATTTAGAACTGATCAGGTTACCCGCATTCAATATATCTATACTAAACTGTACCGTATGTCTCTTATTGTTAGGTCCTACATTGAAATTGTAATCCTGCAATATTTTAAGGTCCCAACGATTTGCCCAGGGACTAAGTTGATCGTTACGCCCAACATAATCTCCCCTTCTGGAATTTAAATAATCATTCTGTTGAATAAATGCTTCTAAGGCCGATCGCTGTGCTGCTGCATCTCCGTCGAATTGCATTTGACCAATTTCGCCGCTGGTAGGAACATAAATAAGGTCGTTTGTAAACGAACCGTCATTATTAATATCACCGGAATAGATATATGAGAACCGGGCTCCCTGTGCATATTCAAAAAATCCACCAATAGATGTCGCCCATCGGTCATTACTACCATACTGCCAGGATTTGTTGACCTGTCCGATGACCCTGTGCTTATTTCCAAATAGCGAAGGAGCCAATGCTGCCGTATTAACATTACCCAATGCCGGGTTAAGGTCAAAAATATCACTGCTAATTTCTGCCCCAAGAGAATTAACATCCAAACTCTCAAGGAAATTATAAGCTATACTGACGAATAAGTTGCTATCCCATTGCTTTTGAGCCTTAAAAGACCAGTTGAAAGATCTTCCCTTGTTCACATTTGAAAATACATAGGCGTTAGTAGCTCCGCCAAAGACAGTCGCCCTGTCCTCAGGCCGGTAAATGGGTCTGTTGTCTACGCCTGGTAATGTGCCCCCCGGAGTGCCTGCCCCAAAATTATTAACCGTGGCGGCATTGAGGTCTTTGGTATAGATGATATCTGTTGTTGCAATGATCCCATTTTCAAATTTATAATCAATCCCTAGATTGCTTCTCCATACCTGCGGAAATTGGAAATTAGGATTCGTTGTCTGATAGAAAAAGAAGTCTGTGGCTTGTACCTGGTTGGCCACCCATACAAATGGAAATCTACCTGAGAACAATCCGGTTCCCCCACGTACCTGAAAGGTTTTATCTCCGTGTACATCCCAATTAAATCCGGCTCGTGGCGACCATAGAATATTGCGGTCCGGTAAATCCAGGCTGTTCAGGAAAATGGGATCCCCATTCTCATTAAAATATTGAATGTCCGGGGCATAAGTACCCCCGTCTGCCAGGAGCCCGCCTTTTCGATCAATGTTTTCCTGAATCAATTCTTTGGTATTAAAGTACAATGGCTTATCTGCCCGTAGTCCGTAAGTCAACTTAAACTTATCTGAAATATCCCATGCATCCTGGAAGTAAAAGGCAAGTTGACCAAATTCACTCTCGGCCAGAGCCCATCCACCAGGAGTACCAATTGGAACGGAATTATTAGCTGCAAAAATACCTTCTGCGTTGGTTACAGCATCACCTATAAGATCATTATCCACTGCATCCAGGAAGGATTGTACATCCGGGAAATCTGCGAATACTCCAACTGCACCTCTGGCATCCGCAAAAAAGTAAGCGCCGAGATTGAAGGAATTATAGAATTTAAACTGCTCAAAAGAGAAACCTGCGGTAAAAGTATGTTTACCAGCAAAAATGTTCATGTTGTTGGATATCTGGAATACATCTTGTTTCAGGCGGTTATTGATGGAAAAGGGTTCATGTCCCGCAACGATCGCCCTCACCCCATCTTGTTG
>JBPCUI010000241.1:0-7731 GCA_051011235.1 Flavobacteriaceae bacterium | reverse complement strand
GATTGAAATACATAGCCGTATTCCTTGGCATGCGAAATTACCTTCTTAAATACATCTTCTTGTTTTGCCATTGGGCAAAAATAGAATATTACCCCAAAAGTGCATTAATTATTTAAGCTGAAATTCTGTGGTGGTAAGAAGCCTCTGGTCTTCAAATACATTCAAGGTGTAATTGCCGGGTTCAAGCGAACCCTCAGGTATGGTAATTTTGTCGCAAACAGCCACTTCTTCCCCTACGTAAACAACTTCAATTCTTTTGCTATAGACATTTCCACTTACAGAAATAGTATTGGCATTATCTTCAATAACGCCCATATTAGGTCCTAGAAATTGAAAATAAATTACTTTTTCCCTTGCTGTTACATTAACATCGCCAAGGATCGTTACACATCCGCGTAGATTTATAATCGTAGAGGCCTTGTTGGTTTTAATAGGTCTGTCACCTCGATAACGAAAGCCATTGCCTTCAACGTTTTCCAGATTCAGGTAGCTCTTTATGGTTAGTTCTCTGTTGAGCTCCTGATTCTTGCGTCTTAATTCAGCTTCAACCTCAGCCAGGGAGCTGCTCTTGCCGCGAAGTTCTTCTATCTGTTTCCTGGTCTCCTCATACTTTTCTGAAATCAACATATTGTTGTACTTCAGGAAGTTGTTCTTGAGTTTAAGACTATCGTAACTCGCCTCAAGAATACGGAGCTCTTTTCTGTATTCAGTCAGTTTCGTAACAGTGAAATTTAGTCTGCCTACAGAATCTATAAGATCCTGTATCCGGAATCTCGAATCTTGCAGCTCTATCTCATTAACGTCATTAAGTGCAGAAAGCCGATCTACCTCGGTTTTCATAAGCGTGAGATCCTTGACCAGTAAAGATTTTTCTTCCTCTAAATAGCTTATTTGCGCATTCGATTGCGCATAGCTGTAATAAAAGGCAATAAGAATGCCAATGATCACCGCTACCAGCGCTGCCAGGATAATTTTATAATTGAATTTATTATCTTGAATATCCATGCAATGAGGCTAAGTTATAAGTAGGATTTAATGGCTCAAGATTTGATCTATACCAAATTATCAAATATACTAAATGACGTCAACTCGGTCATGTTTCCCAGGCTGTGTTTTGGATGTAATGCGCGATTATATCGAGGAGAGCAGATCTTGTGTACCTTTTGTCGGAACCAATTGCCACTTACCGAATACAGTTTTAACGAAGAAAATGCGGTTGATCGTATATTTTACGGTCGAACAGACATTAAAAAAGCCTCGTCTTTCATGTTTTATTACGAAAATGGTGTCGTTCAGAACCTAATTCATCACCTTAAATACAAAAATCAATCCCAGATTGGTGAGTTTATCGGCGATTGGTATGGTAGTATATTGTCCAATAATGGAGAGTTAGAAGATATTGATTGTATAATCCCCGTTCCATTACATCGAAAGAAGCTTAAGAGCAGGGGTTATAATCAGGTATCTTTGTTTGCTGAAAAGCTGGCAAAACATTTGGACGCCGAGTATTTACCCGATGTTTTATTGAAAACAGCAAATACGAAAACGCAAACCCGAAAACGAAGAATCTCCCGGGGGCATCAAAACAGCGAATTGTACGTCTTAAAGAACACCTCTGTTCTCAGCAACAGAAAACTGTTGCTGGTCGATGATGTCATTACTACTGGTGGCACGATAGAAGCATGTGCCAATGCATTACTCAATTCACCTAATGTGCAAATTTCGGTTAGCTCGATGGCGGTGGTGCTGTAATTTTACAAATTAGTTGTTTATTTGCTCCATAGAACTAGCAAATGGCCTGGATCCAGCGACTTATAGCCTTGTGTTTCTTTTTACTCATTATTACCGCCAGTTTTCAGTGCGCAAGGAGAGGAACGCCATCAGGAGGCCCTAAAGATGAAGATCCGCCCATACTACTGAAATCGGAACCCGACAGTATGACGACGAACTTCACTTCTAAAAAGATCAGGCTGTATTTCGATGAGCTGGTCAAATTGGATGATGTACAAAATCAATTGATTGTATCTCCTCCGCTTAAATATCAGCCGGATGTGACACCTCAGGGGGCTGCAAGAAAATATGTAGAGATTGTTATAAAAGATACCTTGCTCGACAGCACGACCTACACTTTTAACTTCGGACAGAGCATTGTGGATAACAATGAGTCGAACCCCAATCCATTTTTGTATTACGTTTTCTCGACAGGTGATTATATTGATTCACTTTCACTCAAAGGAAGTGTTAAAGATGCGATTGACAAAGATGTGGATGAATTTGTAAGCGTTATGCTTTATGAAATTGATAGCACCTATTCAGATTCTACCGTCTATAACAAACTACCTAATTACATCACCAATACACTCGATAGTACTACTGTATTCGAATTGCGTAATCTTAAAGAAGGTCGTTATGCACTACTAGCTGTAAAGGATGAAGGCAAGAATAATCTATTCGATCAAAGAACAGACAAAATTGCATTTCTGGAAGATTTCATCAATATCCCAACAGATTCATCATTTATTCTGACCTTGTTTAAGGAAATACCCGATTTCAGTGTAGCGCAACCTAGTTATGCCGCTTCCAATAAGATTATATTCGGATATACTGGCCCTGGAGATTCAATTGAAATAAATCCGCTCACCCAACTGCCAGATACCATAAGAACAAAGCTGGCAAAAGAGCCCGGGAAGGATACATTGAATTATTGGTTTACCCCTTTTGAATTTGATTCGATTGTTTTTGAGATAAAAAACCCCGCTTTTAAGCAGATAGATACATTTACAGTTAAGAGCAGAAAATTGGCTGCAGATTCATTAGTGGTCACCTCAAGTCACCGCAGCAGGATAAATTTCGACGAACAGTTTTATATCCAGTCCAACATCCCTATTGCGAAAGTAGATACGACGGTCATCAATATCATTAATAAGGATTCACTGACTGTGCCGTTCTCTGCTAATACGGATCTACCGGAAAATAAAGTATTGATCAATTTTGAAAAAGAACCCAACGAAACCTATCAAATATCAATATTACCCCAGTTTTTAAATGATATTTTTCAGCAAACCAATGACACCTTATTGTACAAGCTTTCTACAAGCAGTCTTGCAGATTTTGGCAACCTGAGGCTCAATCTCGTTGGAGATGTGGAGTATCCGATTATTCTTCAACTGACTGATGAAAAGGGAGAGACCAGGAGGGAGATCATTGCAGATAAGTCAAGACTTTTTGAATTCAACAATATAGAACCTGGTATTTATCTGATCAGGTTAATATTTGACGGCAATGCTAACAGAATTTGGGATACTGGAAACTACCTCAATAAAATACAGGCTGAAAAAGTAATTTACTATCCACAAACCCTCGAGGTACGGGCGAATTGGGAACTGGAACAGACATTTACTATTGGAGGTTAAAGGAGTCCCTGTCCTGAAGAAATTTTAGTTGCTCTCGTGTAGTTTCCAGATGGTTTTTATCAAGTTCGGCAAGAAGTATCTCGTCCTTATCAGAAAACACCAGGGCTTCACCAAGACTGTCATAAACAGCCGAGTGACCAGCGTATAACAAGCCGTTTTCATCAGATCCGATCCTGTTGACACCTATGCAGTAGACCATGTTTTCAATGGCTCTGGCTTTTAGAAGTATATCCCATGCTTCAACACGAGCCGAGGGCCAGTTAGCAGCGTAGATCAAGACATCAAAATCATCCGTATTCCGCGACCAGACTGGAAATCTTAGGTCATAGCAAATCATAGGGCAGATCTTGAATCCTAAATAGGGAATAACAAGCCTATCGGTACCCCTTGTAAATATTTTATCCTCTCCGGCAAGTGTGAATGTATGTCTTTTATCATACGTCCGTCTTTCGCCATCAGGAGTTACAAAATAGAAGCGGTTATAATACTTACCTCCCTGGTTCGCAATAATACTTCCGGCTACAGCACTTTTTTTTCTGCCGGCCCATTCAGACATCCATGACACTGTTTTATCTTCCTGGTCCTTTGGAATTTGTTCAGGGTTCATGGTGAACCCTGTTGTGAACATTTCGGGTAAGATTATAAGATCGACCTTATCTGATAAGGAATTTAATAGTCCGGATATATGTTGCCTGTTGGCCTGAGGATCCTGCCATATAAGTTCGGTCTGGATTAAAGCCACCTTTATTACTTCTGCCATGGCAAAGAATTAGATAATTTGTATTCAGTTAGTCCCATTATTAATAGCAATTAGATGATTAATCTAAAAAAAACTATCAATATTTCATCCCCGATCCGCCAGCCATTTTTTAAAGTTAAAAAGAAAAGAAATCCCTGCTTGAAAATATAATATTTCCTGATTAAATTTTTAAGAGCCTGCATTACAGGACGAAAAAAAGCAAGTCAGACGTCCTACGGAATAGATTAGTAGTACTATCCAGTATACTTTTTAGGTATTTTCTTACGTTAGAGTATTAATTCATAATTTTAGCATAAATCCAATTTATATTGAAAACCATTGACCTTTACCTAAGCATTCAGGATTCCCCGGCCTGTATTGCCATCCTGGACAAAAAGATGAACATCCTCAGTTATTCCAAAAAATTAATTGAGGAATCCAATATCGATAATGATATGGACATCACAGGTATTCCTTACTACGAAATATTTCCAGAGTACCCTTTTGATTTCAGAAACATTACAAAGGACTTATTTCAGGATCAATCCCTGCTGGAAAAAATCGAAAGGCATGCCATTCCTGGAAAATCCACAAGATGGTTTAAGTGGAAAGTATATTCCTGGATGGATCAAAGTGAAGGGATGCAAAGATATACGGTGGTCCGTGAGAATGTAACAGAACTTAAACGCAACGAAGAATTAATGGCAAAGTCTTTAGGTGTTGCACGTATTGGAGGTTGGGAGGTCGATCTGACCAATAATCAGGTCTTCTGGACCGAAATTACCCGAGAGATTCACGAAGTAGATACCGATTACGTACCCAATCTGGAAGAAGGCATTAATTTCTATAAAGCCGGCCAGGATCGTGAAAAAATTACTGCCCTGGTAAGTGATGGAATAAGTGAGGGCAAGCCATGGGACACCGAATTGCAGATTGTAACAGCCAAAGGAAGAGAAGTTTGGGTAAGGGCTAAGGGAGAATCTGAAATGGTCGATGGAAAATGCGTCCGACTCTTTGGTACTTTCCAGGATATTGATGAGGCTAAAAAGGTAGAATTAAAATACCAGGTGGTTTCAGACAGATTGTCCGTTGCCACTACGGCTGCCAATGTAGGTGTTTGGGACTACAATCTGGTTGACAATGTGTTGGTTTGGGATGATAACATGTATAATCTATACGGTATTAGAAAAGAAGATTTTTCAGGTGTCTATGAAGCCTGGGAAGCCGCTGTTCATCCTGAAGATCAAGAAGAAGGAAAGGAACGAGTGCAGATGGCAATTTCCGGGGAAAAGGAGTTCGATACTGAATTCAGGGTTGTTTGGCCCAGCGGCGAGATTCGATATATCAGGGCATTTGCGATCACACAAAGAGATCCTGATGGAATTGCCATGAGGATGATAGGTACCAATTGGGACATCACTGAGATACGCATGTCGGACAGAAAACTTAAGAACCTGCTCGATATCACCAGTGAGCAGAACAAAAGCTTAATGAATTTTGCTCATATCGTATCACATAATCTGAGGTCTCATTCAAGTAATTTATCGATGTTGACGGGTTTTCTTTCCAAAGAGAATAATGAACAGGAGAGAATACGGCTTGTTAAAATGCTCGATGAAGCTTCGGAAAGCCTGAATGAAACCGTTCAACATTTAAACGAAGTGGTCCAGGTAAAAACATCTACAGCCGAAAAAATGAAACCGGTAAACCTTTTAAAGGCTGTAAAAACAGTACAGAAGAACCTAACCGTACTCTTAAATGAAAAGAATGCCAGCTGTTCATTTGATATTCCCAAATCACTTGATATTCAGGCGATTCCAGCATATCTGGACAGTATTTTATTGAATTTGTTTACGAACAGTATAAAATACAGCAGCCAGGAACGCGACCTGAAACTGGAGATTTCAACAAGGGTAGACGGACCACATCTATTGCTGAGTTTTAGTGACAATGGACTTGGAATAGACCTGGACAGGCACGGTGATAAGATATTCGGGATGTACAAAACCTTTCACCGGCATAAAGATTCCAAAGGGATTGGGCTCTTTATTACTAAAAACCAGATAGAGGCCATGAATGGCAAGATTGAAATTGACAGTAAGGTTAATGAGGGAACTACATTTCACCTCTGTTTTGTCAGATCAAATCCAAATAAAAATAAGGAATGAAAGTGTTGGAAAACGTTTGTATTATAGATGACGATCATATTTTTATATATGGGGTGAAAAGGCTTATTGAAGAGACCTCATTCTGTGAGAATCTTTTGGTTTACCAAAACGGACAAGATGCTTTGGATGGCCTAAAAGAGAAAGTGCAACATGGGGGCAATCTACCTTCGCTGATATTTCTTGACCTTAATATGCCTATGATGACAGGTTGGGAATTTCTGGATGAATACCTGCAAATAAACGAACAGGATCCTACCAAATCCCGGGTCTATATTGTTAGTTCTTCTGTAGATCCCAAAGATCTGTTGAAAATAAAAGAATACAGTGTTATCAGAAATTATATCCTGAAACCTGTTACCGCGGATGACCTTCAAAATATCGTAATCGAATCGACCTGAATTCCTGCTATCTGATCCCGGGTGTAAAATCCTGCGGTGCTAAAAGAGGTTGATTAATAGTCCCCGAATTGCCACTGTCATTATACACCTCCCATTCTGCGAAATTATACGCAGGACTTCCGTTCATCACAATAGGTAGGCGAAATGCTCCTCCATCTTCAAATTCGTGATTAGTGCCTGATCCGTCTTCACCCGGTATACCATAGCTATCTATGACCACATTAAACGGATCAACAAGTTCCAGGTTATCATCGCCGTTAGAGTCTGCAGGTGAATTTATTCCCACTTCCAAATCCGGCTCAAAGCCGTAAACGTTTTCAAATGTCAGGGCGTTCGGTGAAATAACCAGAGTCCCCCCAGCTTCGATAAAAGATCCCGACAAGCTAATAACTGAACTGATTTCTGTTTGGTCATTAGTATATCGCCTTAATTCCCAGCCGTCCAGGAATATAACATCATCACTGCTGTTGTATAGTTCTACAAAACGTGCTTCGTTGAGGTTATCCGGGTCTGCTAATTCTGAAATAAATACCTGGTTTGAGGACATTAAGTTCATTTGTTCAATGCAACGTTCTTCTATAAAGTTGATGTCGTCCGTTCCCCTTATTTTCAAATTGTAGTTCTTACCTTTTTTCAGTAAAACTCCTTTGACAGATCCATTGCCCTCCGGTAAGTTTTCTGATTGAAAACTGGAATACCCGCTGTTCAACAGGACCATAGTTTGTCCTGAGCAATCCGTAATCGTTCGCTCGGATTCCACTGAAGCCACTGCAAACGTCAATCCTAATTCCTCTGTAGCAAATTCAACATTCCTTATTTCGATAAGGGTATTAATGTGACTCTCATTTATAGAATCCAGAGCAATTGGTTTAGGGGCTAGAAAGGTCATTTCATCACAGCTGCGATAAATATGGTCATCGATCAATAATGTTGGCAGGCGTCCAATAGCCAAAGAACCGAAGCTGTTAATTGCTCCCCCCAGTTTATAGACTCCATTGCTCTCACTAAAATAA
>JBPCUI010000240.1:0-5160 GCA_051011235.1 Flavobacteriaceae bacterium | reverse complement strand
AATACCAATAAGCATCAGAATAAAACCAAAGATGAGTAAGAGAATGTCCATTTTTAGGATTTCCTATTAGACTAATTTAAGAGATAAAAGTTACAAAGCAATTGTCATTTGTAAATAGGGATGATCTACGCACGCATTACTAAAAAAGTCGTAATTTTCGGCTTAGAACACTCCTTATATGCGGCTTTTACTGACTTTGTTTGGTGTATTGATTTTATGTTCGTGCAATTGGCTGACACCAAAAGAGGAAAAAACCCGCAAACTGGTGCAAGAAGAATTGAGAAGTATAAACTGGAATGATGTGGATCAGTATCCGCTTTTCCAATCTTGTGGTGAGTCAATTTCTAAGGAAGAACAGAGAATTTGTTTTGAAAATGAACTGCTCAATCATTTTTCCAGGACCCTGGAGGACTTTGAATTCGTTCTTAGTGAAGATGTGGAAGATACCATCTACGTGGACTTTCTGGTAGAGCGGGACGGTTCTATCACCGTGCTGGATATCGAAGACCATATGACAGTTCAAAACCAGATTCCGGAATTTGATGCTGTTATAACACAAAGCCTGAAAAGTTTACCCCAAATAGAACCCGCACTAAAAAGAGGGATACCGGTAAACGCGAAATTCAGGATCCCATTAGAACTTAATACCAACTGATACCATGCAGGCTACAAGGGAAAAAATAATTCTAGGAATAGACCCGGGTACAACTATCATGGGTTTTGGTATTATCAGGGTGATCGGCAAACAGATGGAATTTATCCAGATGAACGAGCTGCTGTTAAAAAAGTATGCAGATCCCTATGTGAAACTCAAAATAATATTTGAACGCACCCTGGAATTGATAGATACTTATCATCCCGATGAAATTGCTATTGAAGCACCTTTTTTTGGAAAGAACGTACAATCTATGCTAAAATTAGGCAGAGCCCAGGGCGTGGCCATGGCGGCAGGTCTTTCGCGCCAAATCCCGATCACAGAATACCTGCCTAAAAAGATAAAGATGTCCATTACGGGAAATGGCAATGCCAGCAAGGAACAGGTGGCGAAAATGTTGCAGACAACCTTGAATTTAAAGTCACTGCCAAAGAATCTCGACAGTACTGATGGACTTGCTGCTGCAGTATGCCATTTCTACAACGCAGGAAAAGTAGAGGCTGGCAAGTCTTATTCAGGTTGGGAGGCATTTGTCAAACAAAATTCTGGGCGTATCAAATAATACCCAATGGATCCCGAATTTAGCTATTGTAAGAATTGTGGTGAAGAGACTATAAATGCTTACTGTCATCATTGTGGCCAACGCTCATCGGTTTATAAGGTAACGTTCCGGGAAACTTTTCAGGACCTGGCAGACAATCTACTCTCTATAAGTGCTCCGATAATTATCACTTTAAAAATGCTTGTACTGCACCCAGGTAGTTTATTTCGAGATTACCTCAGCGGCAAACGCAAGAAATACTACAAGCCCATTTCTTTTTTCATCCTTACAACAGTTTTTTATCTGTTTATCAGATGGGCCATTGACTTTGATTTCTATGGCAATATCACAGTTCCGGTAAATGATACTCAGGCGGGTTCGGATTTGTTTGTCCAGGCAGGGGATTATTTTTTTCAGAATATTAAATCCCTGGCATTTATCCTTGTTTTCACTCTGGCAGTGTCCATGAAAATATTTTTTAGAAAGGAGTATACATTGGTTGAATTCATAGCCGTATCATTTTATCTCAATGGAATATATTCACTGCTTGCTACCATTAATTTGCTTTATATACAATATATTAATGTCAATATCCGGTATCTGGCTATCCTCGCCATGTGGATTTATTTTATCTGGTCAATGATCTTGTTTTTTCCAAAGAAGTCGCTCAGAACAGGATTAAAATCCCTGGTCGCTTACCCATTGGCCTATGTTTTCTATGCAATGGTGGCTTACGGACTTTCATTCCTCATCGTCCTAATAAGAGAAAGTTGATGGCCGGTATCTATATTCATATTCCCTTTTGCAAGCAAGCCTGCCATTACTGTGATTTCCATTTTTCAACAAGCCTGAAAAAAAAAGAAGGACTGTTGCTTGCATTGCAAAAGGAAATAAAGCTAAGGGCATCGGAATCGGATGGGAAAAAAGTAGGGACTATCTATTTCGGAGGCGGTACACCTTCGCTGCTGAGCAAGGACGAAATAAGCGATCTTCTGGCTTGCGTATATTCCAGTTTTAAGGTGATAGACGACCCAGAAATTACCCTGGAAGCCAACCCGGACGACCTTGATTCTTCGAAAATCAAACAGCTGGCGGTTGCCGGAGTCAATCGGCTGAGCATAGGGATCCAATCCTTTTTTGAAGAAGACCTGATCTTGATGAATCGTGCGCACAAAGCCGAACAGTCTCATTTGTGCCTGCAACAAGCAAAAGAGTATTTTGACAATATTTCTATTGATCTTATTTATGGTATTCCAGATCTCAGCAGCGAGCGATGGACGAAAAATCTGGAAATAGCCCTTACGTACAAGCTGCCTCACATAAGCTCATATGCATTGACCGTAGAGCCACGTACCGCTTTAAAAGCCTATATCGACAAAGGGATCATTCCTGAGGTAGATGAAGGAATTACACAAGAGCAATTCCATATTTTAATGGACGTTTTAGAAAAAGACGGGTATGTACACTACGAGATTTCCAATTTTGGAAAACCGGGTTATTTTTCTCTGAATAATACGGCTTATTGGCAGGGAAAGTCCTATATCGGTATTGGTCCCTCTGCTCATTCTTTTGACGGCAAAAAAAGATCGTGGAATATTCGCAATAATTCTAAATATCTTAATGCACTGAACAATGGAGAGCTACCCATGGAGGCAGAGACACTGAGCAAAAGAGATCGGTATAACGAATATGTAATGACCGGGTTAAGAACTGTCTGGGGTATTTCACTGCGCGATTTAAGGAAAAATTTCGGGCCGGACTTTGAGCGGTATCTGTTGGAGCAAGCTCAGAGTTATCTGGATGACAAGCTGCTAATTATGGAAGGTGATACACTTCGTTCTGGCAAAAAAGGAAAGTTTTTGATAGACGGAATTGCCTCCCACCTATTTATGCTTAATTTAGAAAAATAGAAGGCGGCCGATTCTAACAGGCCATTTTGGCAATCTATGATGCTCGCACAAATAAAAACGAATAGTAAAAAGTACACCATTGATCTGTCCAAGGCATTGGATATTTCCATTCCTTTAAGGGGAGATAATTCTAACCTTGTTGCATGGGGTAGGGGCAACCCAGTCATCGCACCTTATAAACAGGGCGATTCAATTTATAGCGTGACTGATGGTGCTGCAATTAATTTTAACGACATATCATTCAATCCACATGCGCATGGAACCCATACTGAATGTGTGGGGCATATTACAAAACAGATGCAGTCTGTAAACAGATGTTTGTCCAAATATTTTTTCCTGGCCGAACTGGTTACGATCGCCCCCGAAATGTACCAGGACGATTTCGTGATTTCCAGAAAGCAACTTCAATATGCACTTGGAAATAAAAAAAGAGAGGCCCTTGTGATAAGGACCTTGCCCAATTTAAAAGATAAAATGGACAAGAAGTATACGGGTACGAATCCGCCATATATGCTGGAACAGACAGCAGCTTATGTGGCAACACGAAATATTGACCATCTGCTCGTCGATTTACCGTCTGTAGACAAAGAACAGGATAACGGAGCACTTCTGGCCCATAGAGCTTTTTGGAATATGGAAGGTGAAATACGATTGCATGCCACTATTACAGAATTAATTTTTGTGCCAAATAATATAGAAGACGGAACGTATATTCTAAATCTTCAAACAGCTCCTTTTGAAAACGATGCCAGCCCCAGCAGGCCGGTTTTATACAAGCCAATCAGTGAATAAACATCAAAATTAATTCATACTCCTATGGAAGGTCTGTTAGAAATTATTCTCGGTTTAGTTCTTGGGGCTATCCTGATGTACTGGATGTATTCATTTTTCAGGAAGAAACAGAGCAGGGAACGAACCAAGCATCAGTCGACCGTATTGCTTCGAAAAATTAAGAGGGTTTGCCAACTTATTACTGTAGAGGGAGATTTTGCTGAAATTTATAAGTACGAAAGTACCAAGGAGCGTTTTATGAGCCTGATTAGCAGTAAAAAGAAGGCGCTGATTGTAATTAATGCAAAGGCCAAAATTGGGTACGATCTAAATAAGGTCCTGATGCATGCAGATACGACGACGAAAAAAATCATTCTGACTAATTTTCCACAACCTGAAATCCTTTCAATTGAACCAGATTTGGAATTTTACGATATCAAAAACGGCTTATTTAACTCCTTCACTCCAGACGACCTGACCGCATTGAACAAAGAGGCCAAAAGCCATATAAAGGAAAAAATACCACAGAGCGGTCTTATGGAAACGGCTCGAAGGGAGGCGGCGGAAGCTGTACTGATTATAGAAAAAGTGGTGGAGACTATTGGCTGGGAACTGGATTATTCTGCATTGGAAATCAATGAGAAAGATCAATTGATCGTAGAAAAAATTAAAGATCAACTATAAATCAATTTTTATGAGGAATATACTTCTGTTATTATCAGTCATCCTACTTAGCTCAAAGGGTTTTGCTCAGCAGGAAAGTGAACCGATTAACTTTGATCCGGCTTTTGTACATAGTGTATATTTTTGGTTACATAATCCGGATAGCGCCGAAGACCGAAATTCATTTGAAACTGCCCTGAAAGAACTGTTGATGAGTTCCAAATACACAAAAACCAACTATATCGGGACACCGCCAAAGTCTAGTCGGGATGTGGTTGACGGTTCTTTTACCTATAACCTGTTGGTCACCTTTGAATCTGCAGAAGCTCAGGAAGCTTATCAAGTAGAGGACGTCCATCTGAAATTTATTGAAAATGCAAAGCATCTTTGGAATAAGGTAGTGGTTTACGACGCGACCGGCCTTGCCGAGTAACTTTTTTTACTTCGGATGAATATAGAAGAATTCAGACGACATTGTATAATCAAGAAAGGCGTTACAGAAGAGTTTCCCTTCGATGAGGTAACTCTGGTTTTTAAGGTAATGGGTAAGATGTTTGCGCTTGCTCCTTTAGAACGGATTCCTCCACAGGTAAATTTAAAATGCGATCCTGAACGTGCCC
>JBPCUI010000239.1:0-6952 GCA_051011235.1 Flavobacteriaceae bacterium | reverse complement strand
ATCAAGACGTGTTCAAAAATTTCAGTATCAGGTTTTCTCATATTAACTATATGGGAAAAATAGCAATATTCAAAACTGGATGTAAACCTATGGAAGCGTTCTTTGCCCATTTTTTCCACCACACTTTCGAGATGAAGCGCATTGGTATTGCTAAGTAGGAAGAGTCTATAACTTCCTTCCCTGGACAAACCTTCCAGAAATTCCAATCGGTAATCTGGAAAATCCAGCAAAATAGCATTCCAGGCCTCAATTAATTCCGGTGTATTGGCCTTCGGGACCCATTTTTTGGAATTCCGCAGAAATATGTCCGTACTAATAATCCCTTTTTCATATTCCTCGAACAAGGCCAAAAGATCAGGAGTCATACCAGCAACTCCACGCCCGATCAACATCCTTGCTGTAGCTTCTTTGTCAAGATCTATAAAAACACCGCCAAAATCAAAGATGATATTCTTAATCATGGCGGAGATATTCTAATTTGTCAGTGCCAATGGTCACCTGGTCGAACACAACACCATTGATATTAGGGGCCTTCAGTCCTGAAGAAAATGCAGCCTGGCCTGTAAATATCCTCGCTTCGTCCCAAAGACCAGAAGTAATAAATATTTCCAGTGTTTTAGCACCCCCTTCAACTACAACACTCAATACGTTATTCTCCCATAATATTTGGCATGCCTGTTCGGCTATATTCTTAGAAAAATCTACTTGATGGTATTGTATACCTTCAAGATATCTTGTAGGATCGTTCACCTCGGTGAGGACAATGGTCTTCGAACCCTGATCCATTATTCGAAAATGTTCAGGGATTTTTAGTTCTCGATCAAGGATTACGCGAGTAGGGGATTTACCAAACCAAAGTCTGGTGCTAAGCCCTGGATTGTCATGTATTACTGTATTAGTTCCTACCAGAATTGCCTGCTCCTGAGAACGCCATTGATGTACCAACTGCCTGGAGTAACTATTGCTGATCCAATAAGGTTCAGGATTATCATTTCTTACACTGTCTTCAGGAGCAATAAAACCATCAGAAGTTTGAGCCCATTTAAGGATGATAAAAGGTCGCTTTTCCTGATGAAAAGTAAAAAACCGCCGATTGAGTTCCCTGCATTCTTTTTCCAATACTCCTTCAATTACATTACAGCCAGCTTTGCGTAGTTTTTCAATACCGCTACCTGCTACTATTTTATTTGGGTCGCGAACGCCTATTACAACTTCAGGGATATTGTTTTTAATAATCAGGTCAGTACAGGGGGGTGTTTTACCAAAATGAGAACAGGGTTCTAGAGACACGTAAAGTGTTGCCTCGACAAGCAATGAAGAATCCGTCACAGAACCTATAGCATTTACTTCGGCATGTGGTCCGCCATAAGCACTGGTATAGCCCTCACCAATTATCCTGTCCTGATGTACGACAACGCTTCCAACCATCGGGTTCGGGGCGGCTGAAGGCCAACTGTTTTTGGCCAGTTGCATACATCTACGCATATATTTTTCCCGTATCTTCACAAAGCAAAAATAGGCGTTTCGAAATGAACAAAACAGAAGTGCTAATTCGTCCTATTGCGCCTCGGGATAACAGGGAATTAGCGGTCCTGATCAGATCTGTCCTTAAGGAATTCGGTGTGCCAAAGACTGGAACCACCTATGCCGATAAGGAATTAGATTATATGTATGAGGCATTTTCAATTACGGGGGCTACTTATTTTGTTGCTGAGGCAGATAAACAAATTTTGGGGGGTGCAGGTGTCATTCATTTAAAAGATGAGGTCTCCGATATTTGTGAGCTTCAAAAAATGGATGTATTAAAATCTGCCCGCGGCATGGGTATCGGTTCAAAACTGTTGAAAAAGTGTTTGCAATCAGCTACAATTTTGGGATATAAACGCTGCTACCTAGAATCGATGTCCAATATGAGTGCATCCCAAGAACTCTATAGCAGGAATGGATTTAGATTCCTGGATCACAGGATGGGAGCTACCGGACATTATGTTTGCCCAATTTGGATGATCAAGGAGCTGGATTAAGTTGAAAACGGTTATGGAGTTAAAAGAGATTAGGAAGATTTATCGGCAAGAACTTTCTAAAATATATCCACTGGAGGAGATAGACAGTTTCTTTTATCTTTCGGTTGAACATTATTTAAATCTGGAACGATTTGTTTTAGTTCTCCAACCGCATATTAGCCTGACGAAAAAGGAGGAACAACCGCTGTTTGAATGTTTGTCCAGATTAAAGAATCAGGAACCTATTCAGTACATTTTAGGGGAGGTTTTCTTCTATGGTTTGCGTTTTTTTGTAGACGAGTCGGTGTTGATCCCAAGGCCGGAGACAGAAGAACTGGTGCATTGGATTCTTGAAGACAGTAAGAAAAAGCCTTTAGATTTGGCTATTCTCGACATAGGGACCGGAAGTGGCTGCATCGCTATCGCTTTATCCAAAAACATACCGGGGGCATCCGTATTTGCCATTGACAATTCTGAGGCTGCCTTGAAAATCTCAAAAAGGAATGCAGATTTTCACGGAGTGAATGTCCGATTCACAAATGAGGATATCAGCCAACCTAATGTACCAGAGACCAAATACGATATTATAGTTTCTAACCCTCCTTATGTGAGGGTTTCTGAGAAATCTCAGATGAAGGGGAATGTTACCCGATACGAACCACATGAAGCCCTTTTTGTCAGCGATGAAGCGCCCTTGTATTACTATCATCTTATCCTGAATTTTGCAAAAACAAATCTGAAGGAAAACGGACTTCTTTACCTTGAAGTGAACCAGTATCTTGCCAAAAATACCGCCGGACTTTTGGAAGAAGAAAAATTTTCAGAAATTGAGCTGAGGAAAGACCTCTTTGGCAACGACAGGATGATCCGTGCGATTTGGAGGTGAAAATTGCGAATTGCACCCTTGACGGGAATTTTTAAATAGAACCAAATATAGCTTTGAAGTCTGCAAGCTTTGTAATATGGATATAAAAACCAAAATAGAAGTCTTACGTGAAGAACTAAGAGAACATAATTACAAATACTATGTTCTTGATAATCCTTCAATTACGGACTATGAATTTGATATGAAATTAAAGGAGTTGCAGCTTCTTGAAGATGAGCATCCCGAATTTTTCGACACCAATTCGCCTACAGTCAGAGTAGGGGGTGAGGTTACCAAGAATTTCAATACAGTTGTTCACGATCATAGGATGTATTCATTGGATAATTCATATTCCAGGGAGGAGCTTGTGGAGTGGGAAACTCGTATCGGTCGAATATTGGGTGATGTTGAGATGACCTATACCTGTGAATTAAAATACGACGGTGCTTCTATTAGCATTACATATGACAATGGGATTTTGAGCCGGGCTGTAACACGAGGCGATGGATTCCAGGGAGACGATGTCACTACCAATATAAAAACGATACGTTCCATACCATTAAAATTAAAGGGAGATTTCCCAGCCAGATTCGACATTCGCGGTGAAATTGTTCTTCCTCTTAAAGGTTTTGAACAAATGAATAGAGATCGGATTGAAAATGGCGAAGATCCTTATATGAATCCCAGAAATACAGCTTCTGGCAGCTTGAAATTGCAGGATAGTAAGCTGGTAGCCGATCGCCCCCTCGAATGTTTGCTGTACAGTATAGCGAGCTCCGACCACAAAATCGGAACCCAGTATGAAATTCTAACCATGGCCCGTGAATGGGGATTTAAGGTTCCGGCCGATGCTAAATTATGTCGATCTACTGCGGAGGTTATGGAATTTGTTGATTATTGGGACGTGCACAGACACAAACTGCCTTATGAAACCGACGGGGTAGTAGTTAAGGTCAACAATATTGCCCAACAGGAAGAATTGGGGTACACGGCAAAATCGCCGCGTTGGGCTCTGGCTTATAAGTTCAAGGCCGAAGAAGCCGCAACCGTACTGAATAAGATCACTTATCAGGTTGGCAGAACAGGGGCAATCACTCCGGTTGCCAATCTGAAACCGGTTCTCCTGGCAGGAACAACGGTCAAGAGGGCTTCCCTTCACAATGCAGACCAGATTGCCAAACTTGATATTCGGGAAGGAGATACAGTATTTGTGGAAAAAGGAGGCGAAATTATCCCGAAGATTACGGCTGTTGATCTAAGCCAGCGACCTGACTCATCTTCACCCACCAGATATATCACTCATTGCCCGGAATGTGGAACGACATTGACCAGGCAGGAAGGAGAAGCTCAACACTTTTGCCCTAATGATATAGGTTGTCCTCCCCAGATCACGGGTCGCATCCAGCATTTTATATCGAGAAAAGCAATGGACATAGAGGGTTTAGGCGGTGAAACCGTAGAATTATTGTTTAAAGAAGCACTGATTTCCAATTATGCAGATCTTTATTCATTAAAAAAGGAAGACCTTTTACCTCTGGAGCGAATGGCCGAGAAATCGGCTGAGAATTTAATCAATGGTGTAGCTGCATCTGTCCAAATTCCTTTTGAAAGGGTTTTGTTTGCTTTGGGGATCCGCTATGTAGGAGAGACCGTGGCAAAAAAATTAGCAAAAGCATACAAGAACATTGACGCCCTAATTGAAGCCGATATGGGAGATTTGATCAAGGTCGACGAAATTGGTGAGAGAATTGCCGAAAGTGTAATTGCTTTCTTCGGTAAGGCAGAGAATAGAGAGATTATAGAGCGGCTTAAAGACTCCGGAGTCCAGTTGTCTCTGACAGAAGAACAGCTACAACAACAGACCGATGTATTAAAAGATCTCACATTTGTAGTTTCAGGTGTTTTTGGAAGTATTAGCAGACCCGAACTTAAAAAACTCATTGAAGACAATGGGGGGAAAATAAGTTCGTCCATTTCTTCAAAAACCAGTTTTGTTGTGGCAGGAGAGAATATGGGGCCCAGTAAGCGGACCAAGGCTGAAAACCTGGGCATACCAATAATTACGGAAGACCAGTTTTTAAACAAGCTTGAACAATAATAAAAGAACCCCAAAATTTCTTTTGGAGTTCTCTTATGGTTGGTGAGGTTATTTATGGTTATTTTCCGCTGAGTTCTGCGCTATATGTCCAGACCTCATCCCAGCTATTGTCAAAAGCGTGGTCCATACCCCTGAGGAAAGAATCCCAGGAATCATCGCCGAATGTCTTTACGAACGCCGCCTTGAATTTAGGATCTTCATCGTATTCAGCCCACTTTTTTGAAAAACCTACAGTAGCCAAATGGCGCCCTATATCACCCTGTCTGAAGAGGTTGTCATAAACACCCCAGGGATTTACACCGTCCATGGCCTTTACGGTCTTGCTGATCATCTCTAACAAATGATCTACAGTATATCCATGCTTTGAGTTTACCTCCCAATAGCGGACGTGGAGTATTGGATATTCTCCAGGACCTTCGGTCATCATATCGGTATTAGACAACTTAGCATCGCCTTTCCAGTATTCTCCATTAGACAATTTCCTTACGTAGGGCATTATATTATCTCTCCAATCATCATCGTGGCCACCAACTGCAGGTCTGGTATCCAGATCGGCAAATTTTAACGGCCCCATCATCCAAACCATTTTACCAGTATTCGGCCCTGTAGAAATGGTATAAACATTGGCATCGTGGGCACCTTCATTATGATATTTTTGATTGTGGGCTCGCATGTTCTCGCCTAATACCTTTAGCTTGGTGTTATCTGGCGTTAGTAATATGGACTCCCACATGGGATCCCCGGCACCATCTGACTGAGCGTTTACAAACTCTGCAGATCCGAAAACCATTAAAGCTATTACAAGAATTGAAATAAAATTTTTGATCATAATAGTTAAATTTAGATTGGTTAATATTTAGGCGAATTAAAAACTTTGTAGGATATAAGAAGAATCCACGAGGACGAAACCTCTTAAAATTTGTCCGAAAGACTATAATTTTTTATCGAATTGATTGTGGGAATGCCAAAAACCTATTTAGAGTTTGAAAACTCCATAAACTTTGATTCACCTTCAAAAGAATGGCCGGAAGCTCTGCAGGCAATGTGGTGGGACAGCAAGGGCAACTGGCAGAAATCACATGATTTGGCTGAGGATATCAATTCGAACCTTGGTAATTGGATTCATGCATATTTACACAGGAAAGATGGGGATCAATGGAATGCCGGGTATTGGTATCAAAGGGCCGGACGGGCTTTTCCTGTTAAGACATTGGAAGAGGAGTGTAAGGAGCTGGTATTATCCATATTAAATGAACAGCCTTGATGCACCGATAATACGAAATGAGGGACACCCTTTGCACTACTTGTCCTCTAGCTCCTGATCTATTATACCTATTAATGACTTTATACTCCTATTGGTTTCAAGGTATATGGTATCTTTTTCCTGCATTATACTCTGTAAACCAATAATGAGATTTTGAAACCTATAGGAATACACCATATCCGGCTGCTGAATTTGTGCGGAGCGGAATTTTAGGTTATCACCAATGGATGGCAGTACATCTTGCATAATTACTTCCCAATGAATATTTTCCATCCGGTTCATGTAGATATATCTGCCTTCCAAATTGCGGATTCCATCAATGATATCTTTATTTTTCAGGAGTTTAATCTCACCACCGGTAACAAGGGTTTCATAAATATTACCCTGTCGATCAAAGTCAGAATATTCGGTAAGGTTTATTATAATCTTGCCCAGTGAATCGATCTCGGTTCGATCATTATTCTCAATAATATCAATGGCGTGTTCAAACTGTATGAGATAGCGATAGTTAAATTGCTGGTTTCCAATTATACTTAATCTGTCGTGTACCAGCTGCTCTCGTACATTTTTATAATAATTCAATTCCTGTTTTCTCCTTAACCAATCATCATTCCAACTGTCTACTTGAAATGCGAGGAGTATACCTATCATTACAAGTAAGATTTCGCCAATGGCATAAATGAAATACCGCTTTGTTTTGCCCTCGTTTAACAATTCCGCTC
>JBPCUI010000238.1:0-10166 GCA_051011235.1 Flavobacteriaceae bacterium | reverse complement strand
TATTCCTAATCATGCTTTTTACCTTTACGCTATGATGTTAGGAGGTAAAGCATGGGAAAAAGCAGGGCATGTCTGGTACGATGCATTACAGAGTAGAAACAACCCACATGCTACATTCGAGAACTGGGCAGACGAAACACTCTTACAGGCAACTAGTAGATTTGGAAACGGTAGCAAGGAATTGTTATTTTTGCGTAGAGTATGGAAGCTTGTGGGAGTGTACTAAGATGATTCTAAGAAAACTGGTATTTGGCATTTTTACAATAGGTACCTTGCTTATTGCAAATGCTGGTTGCAAGGGTCTGTCCGACAGCAAGCCAGAGAGGAATCCGACAGATATGGAGCAGAACGATAATCAGGACAATGAAAATTCAGAGATACCGGCCGAATCTGAGAAGCCAGCAGAAATAATGGTCCGTCAGCGAGTTTCAGGTGGTTTAATACCGACAGAGCGGGAATGGATCTTTTACTCCAATGGAGAAATCCGTCACCCCAATGGTGAAGTCACCACACTTGATGATGAAGAAAGATTGTTTTTATTGGAATCATCCGAATTAAAAAGCCTGGGAGATCTGGACACTGTATATTCTGCCCCTTCAGGCAGCGCCGACTATCGAACGCTGGAGTTAGTTCTTTATATGGATGATAAAGCCAAAAATTTTATCATGGAAGATACCAACGACCAGATTCCAGATGCAATATGGGACTATTGGGATCGACTGCAAGAGGCTGCCAAAATGAGTTTGGCTAAAAAGTAGATTGAGAGTTGTTCCAGGGCAGAACAATTACTTAAATTCGATTTTTGCCCACAGCGCTTTGGTTGGTCATATATTTTTTGAGTTTATAAACCTCAATATAAGTGTATCCGTTAACCATCCGACCAGTTCTCCCTGCGCATTTTTTACAAATACATCCTTGCAATTAGGGGTTTCATTCATTTTCTTTCGTGTGTTTTCCAGTATGTCATTTTCGTCTACCCAAACGATATTGTCAATGATTCCTTCAAAGTTTTTAACAAAACTCACCATATTTTGAGTGGTGTTGGCAGCCATGGCAGCACCGCCCTGCTTCATAGGTTTTGAAAGAAGAGAATCATGAATGATATATTTTATGCTTCCTTTTTCATCCAATACCGGGAGTCTGGATTTATCGATACCGATTAAAAATTCTATCGTTTTTTGCACGGTCTGATCCTTGATATCTTCCCAATTTTGAGATACCATGGTTTTCTTTGCGATCATGATTTGACTAACCAGGACATCATCCAGTACATCCGGGCTTAGTTTTTGAATAATTTTTTCATATCCCTTGCTCGCAACCTCATAGTTTTCTCTGCCAAAATAGAATGCCAAAACAGCACCTACCCAGGTACCAATTAGTGGTAACAATGAGGAATATACATATTGATAATCTTCAGTATCCCCTTGCGCGATAATTTTATAACCTACTATTCCCAATACAATGCTTGAAATTGCAATGATGATGATACTGAGCCAATCTCTAAAGTTTTTCATGATGTAGAGTTTTTATTAATTTATAGGTGGGGACTATTCCGTTGTACTTAATGCATATTTAATTTAAGATATTCTACTCGGAATTCTTGCCAAATTGTAAGAAAAGTACGATATAAATTAGTATTTTGCTAATGAGATAGAGCGGCCAGACAGACCATTTAGCACGATATTTTACTCCTAGGATTAGTGCGGATGAGGTAATAATAATTATGATCCAATTGGTGTATACTGTGATGAGCTGACCGTTAACAGGCATATTAATTATGGAAATAGAACGAATAAAAAAAACTATTGTCTTATTAGCTCTGTCCATATTGCTCAGCAATTGTATAGATCTGAAATCTGTCAATAATTATGCTTCTACTTCCTTAAAAGGCATTGAAAAATATGAGGAGATAGATTATAGTTTTATGGAGCATTGCCTTGATCGATGTGAATATGAACTGGTTAAAAAAAACATCATTGAGCGAGAAGTTAAATGCGATGATTGCGGTATATTCAAAGAAGCTGATAAAGCGACCAACATAATTTACAGGCGTATCCGAGGATACTTTGACGCTTTGGAAAGTCTTACTAATAATGAACTGACGGATTATGATTTTGATGACCTTTCGAACGCCCTGAAGAAAGGAGATTTTGAAGGCATTCAAATTGAGGATGAAGAAGTAAATGCGGCTGCCAAGATTGGAAATATAATACTCAGAGCCAGTACGGACATCTATAGGAAAAACAAGGTGAAAGTTTATGTAGGGGAAGCAAATACTGATATCCAAATCTTACTAAAAAAATTCCAGGAGATCATTGACGCAAATTTGGCAGAATTACTGAGTTTTAAGAGTGATGATATTCATGGATATTACAGAAGAGTAGTTCTTGATACCATGAATTCCAATTTTATAAAGGGCCGTGCCACTTACCTTTACTACCAGGAATTGTCTGAAATAAGGAAGCGACAAAAGAAGATCAGGGCTTATGCAAAAAGCATTAATAAAATTGCGAAAGGGCATCAAGAACTTTATGACAACAGGAACAACATGACACAGAAAGAATTCAAGACGCTCATATCCGGTTACGCAGGCGATATAAAGAACATCGTATCTGAGTTTAACAAATTAAAAGAGTAAGTATGCCGAAACTGACATCAGCACAGGCACGTGAGCTATCGCGAAGTTTTCGGGGAATGGCACAAGCGATCGGGGATTACATCTTTGATAATTGGAATAATTTAACGGGTTCACAAAGAACGAAACTCACAAATTTTGAAGATTCTCTAAGGAGCTCAGGTGCCGATATGCTCGCCTTGTCCACAACCTTGATACTCGAGGAGGTAGAGTCTTCATTGACCATAATTTCGGAGATCACCACAGAGATCAAAGAAGATTATAAAAAACTGGCTAGATTTCAAGATGCGATAAAGCTGGCTGCCAATATGGTTACCCTGGGAGCGGCAGTTATCAGCAAAAGTCCAGAGTCCATAGGAAAGGCATTTAACGATCTGCGAAAGTCCTGGGACAAGGTTAAGGATGCCTAATCTCATCAACTGATCTCGATAATAAGTTAATCAGAGAATGAATCAAATTGAAGTTATATGATTAATACGATCGCATTGTGTTTTTCAGGAGGTGGTTACAGAGCAGCTTGTTTTTCGCTTGGCACACTTTCATTTTTTAAAAAAGTTGGACTATTAGACCGTATCAAAGCGATATCCACCGTTTCCGGTGGGACAATTACAGGAGTAAAATTTGCACAGTCCCAAACAGATGGTCAGACGTTTGACGATTTCTTTGAAGAATATTATAAATGGCTAAAAGAAGATAAGCTGGCAGAATATGCTATAAGGAATCTAAAGGGGTACAAGGTTTGGAAGCGGGAAGAGAATAAGCACAAGCGCAAAAACCCTATTAATTCTTTTGCCATAGAGTACAATAAGTTTACCAATCAGATGACCTTAGGCGAGGTACAAGATGCCATAGAAGCAGATAAAATAGACTTGGAACGTGTCGTATTCAATGCCACAGATTTTACCCATGCCATGCGATTTCGGTTTCAAAATACCAAGGGCAATAGGAAGTTGGGAAATAATAAAATTGCTGCTGAAGTCGATAATATAAATGAACAAATCGGGCATATTAAGCTCGGAGATATTTTAGCGTCGTCTTCTGCATTTCCTGGTGGTTTTGAGCCTATTGGGTTTCCGAATGATTTTTTTCGTACCGATGATTTTAAAATGGAGGAAGTTGGTTTGCTCGATGGCGGGATTGTAGATAATCAGGGTATTTCGAGTCTATTGACGTCTAACAAACCCGAATACGACCTTTACTGTATTAATGATGTCTCTTCTCCATATGCCGGACAAGCATTTAAGTTCGCTTCCAGAAACACATTGATTAAGATCCTGACTTATTTGTCTAGCCTGCCTTCATTGATCCTGTTCCTGGCGATTACGGTCTTTTGTTTCATAAATAATTGGATGTTATTCTATTCTGTTGCCTTGATTATCACTACAGTAATGATCGCTATTCAAGCCGTACTTTGGTTTGCATCAAGAAAAGTGAAAAAAGAAGCCGGTATACTGGAAAGATTGTTTCTTCCGCCAAGAAGGCTGGGATTCTACCTGGTAGACAGAGTGAATTCCATACTCCAAATGACCAGTGAAGTATTTTTGAAAAACAACCGTCGTGCGGCTTATACCCGGATTTATAGCAGAATGCACGATCGAATTGCGACCTCCGCTATTTATGAATTACGCTGTGATAATGATGAAGGGAAACCGGAAAACCAAAATGAATGGGATGAGATCAAAAAGCATACCGGTGAAATTTCTGAACTAATAAAAGAGGTGTCCCGGAAGGCTACTTCCTTTGGTACCACCTTGTGGTTTAGCCCGGACGATGAAGAAAAGAATATGCTGGATGCTGTTATTGCCTGTGGTGAATTCACCGCCTGTTATAACATGATCACACATTTTGTAAGGAATTTAGATGAGAAGATTCAACCGGAAGGCGAAGCGCATGAATTCTTTAACGAGTTGTTGGAATTGTGGAGGGAATTGGCTAATAATCCTTATCTGATAGTAGAGGAGAGAAAGAAAATATTTAAATAATGAATTGTAAAGGAGTCAATAACAGAATTGTATTAGCTCTTTGTTGATAAGCAAATAAAAACCCCGCATCATGCGGGGTTTTTATTATTGATTAGTAAGTATTATTTATTTACAATGAATGTTTTTCGCTCTACGGTTCCATTATTGCCATTGATGGTCATAAAGTAGATGCCCCCTGTGAATGTACTGGTAGGAATCTTAAATTCGCCGTCACCGGAAATTTCAACAGTATCATACGATTGGATCAATCTGCCCTGAATGTCATATACCTGTATGCTAAGCCTCTTGACCTCTTCCTTTTCCTCGGTCATCGACAATTTTAATTCTGTAACCACCGGATTTGGGTAGAGTTTCAGGGAGATATTATTGACTCCTTTGTTGCCACCAGTAGTCCCTTCACAAGATCCTAAAGTATCGCCATGGGCTAAATGGGCAGGGACCGCATTTGCTGAAATACAGAGGGTGTTTTTGTCTTTATGACAAACCAGTACCTTGCCGTTACCACAACGAACATCAACCACATTTACGGTAACTTGGTCCATAGCTTCACATCCATTAGCATCGGTAATTACCACTTCATAAACAGTAGTTTCAGTTGGTGAAACCGTAATTGATTCTGTGGTTTCACCGTTACTCCACAAATACGTATAAGGTGCCTCACCGCCGGTTACGGAAGCAGTTAAACTCACCGTTTCGGTTGGGGCATATCCTAGATAAACTGATTGCTCTTCACCTGCATCAACTATCAATTCCGGATCACACTCCAGTTCCAAAGGTCCGTCGGAGAAGCACCAGAAATCGGTTCGGAAGGTGACATCGGCTCCTGAGTTACTGATCACTGCGATCACAATGCTGATCAGTTGCCCATTACCGCCACTACCAACCGGGACCGGATCGAAAATACCGTTCCCGCCATGTATGGAATTGTCATCAAAGAAATTTGCGAGCGGGATGGATACCAACTGCCATCCGCCTCCGCTTATCACTTCGGTACCGGCAGGACTGATCTGGAGGTTATATTGCCATTCATCATCGTCTGGGGCCGGGAACGGGAAAGCGTTGTCTCCGTTGTCGTCTTCCTGAAGATTGATCTCCAGCAAATAATCCTGACCCGCATCAGGATTGATCCATAAATTAAAGTGGGTCATATCTGCTATGTGTACCGGGTTATTACGGCCAAAACCTCCAAAGAATCCTGGATTTCCGCCGGAGCCCCAACCTGTCTGCAGGGAAGCATCACCACCGTTTTGCGGTGGCAGATCACTGAAATTCGGATCGACACCTCCGCCGCCGTTACCGTTGAAGGTAAACCAACCATTGCCTAATGGATCTCCGTGTTCCATATCGTCGAAAGCGAGTTTGGCTTTTACCGGACCTTCAGAGAAGCACCAGAAATCGGTACGGAAATTCACATCTGCTCCACTATTGCTAATCACAGCGATTACTATATTGATAATTCGATCATCGAGTACACCGTTGCCTCCGTTAAGGAAGCTGTTGTCATCGAAGAAATCTGATAATGGAATGGATACCAATTGCCAACCTCCGCCACTGGTAGCTTCGGTGCTCGAAGGGCTAACCACCAGATTATACTGGAATTCATCATCGGGATTCCCATCGTTATTATCGTCGTCCTGAAGATTTATCTCCAGCGTATAATCCTGATCTGCATTCGGGTTGATCCAGAAGTTAAAGTGGGTCATTTCCGGAGTATCTACCGGATTGGTACGCCCGAATCCTCCATAAAAACCTGGATTTCCTCCACCTCCCCAGCCGGTTTGCAGAGAAAATACACCGCTGTTCGCCGGGGGCAGGTCTTCTGAATTGGGATCTATGCCTCCACCGCCATTGCCATTAAAAGTAAACCATCCGTTGGCAAAGGGATTTCCGTGTTCCATATCGTCAAAAACCACCTTATTCACATCTGAACCCTCTCCTGAGAGCCCAACATCAAGTGTAGCCTGATTAGGGTCATTGCTCGCTATTTGCAAAACTGCCGATTTTACCCCATTTGATGAGGGGCTGAAACTAACCACAATGTCGGTTGTTCCACCAACATCTACAGTAATAGGATCTCCACCGCTGACAATATTAAAGTCATCCACATCTTCACCTGCCAAGGTCACCGAACTAATCTCTAGTGGCGCTCCGCCAAGATTGGCTATTTCAAATGTCTGTTGTGTCGATGTCCCCGGGATAAGTAAACCATAATTATACGGGTTTGGAGTGACCCCAATTTCCGGATCTGTAACACCCAGGGGTCCTTTAGAGAAACACCACAAGTCGGTGCGGAAAGTAATATCGGCACCGCTATTGCTGATTAAGCCAAAAATCACATTGATCAGTTGGCCATTTCCTCCCATATCCACTGAAAAGGGATCCAGAATTCCGTTCCCTCCAAAAAAGGTCCCGTCGTCAAAGAAATCACTCAGCGGTAATGAAATTAATTGCCAACCACCTCCGCTAATGGCATTTCCGGAGGCACTTACATTAAAATTAAACTGCCATTCATCATCATCCGGTGAACCAAACGGCACCTCATCGTCGCCATTATCGTCGTCCTGTAACTGGATTTCGATCACATAGTCCTGACCTGCATCCGGATTGATCCAAAAGTTGAAATGTGTCATTTCAGAGAGATCTACAGGGAATGTGCGTCCGAATCCTCCGAAGAAGCCGGGATCACCACCTGAACTCAAGCTGGCTTCCAGGGCAAAAGCTCCGGAATTTTCTGGTGGCAGATCCGCAGATGTACCCCCGATACTCGGACTGGCTAAACCACCAAATGTGAAATAACCACTGCTTAATGGGTCTCCATGTTCCATATCATCAAACACAACTTTAAGGATATCCGGCGCTTCTACCCCGGTACCCGATAAGGCTATGGAAAGTGTAGATTCATCTGCATCCGAACTCTCGATATCGAGGCTGGCTGTTGTCGCCCCCAGTTCAACTGGTTCGAAACGCAATAATACAGTGTGTTCGGCACCAGGCCCGACCGTAAATGGCGCGGCCCCATTAGCAATTGTATAAAGTGCTGCATCGGCACCGCCTATGCTCGTGGAAGTTACATCCAATTCTGTACAGCCTTCATTTTTTATTGTAAAAACCTTTGCTCCGCTTCCTCCTACAGCAATTTCTCCAAAGTCATGAGACTCGGGATCTATACTTATCTCAGGTCCGAGGGGCCCTTTGGTAAACGACCAGAAATCGGTTCTAAAGGTCACATCTGCTCCAGAATTGCTGATCACTGCCAATACGATGGTAAGGATCTTATCGTCCAAAATACCGTTACCCCCATTCAATACAGAATTGTCGTCCGCAAAATCGGCCAGCGGTATGGAAACTAATTGCCATCCGCCTCCGCTTATGGCCCCTGGCCCCGTTGCGCTTACCTCCAAATTATATTGAAACTCATCGTCCTGGGTTCCATCGTCATTATCGTCATCCTGTATATTGATCTCAAGCACATAGTCCTGCCCGGCATCCGGGTTGATCCACATATTAAAATAGTCGGTCTGAGAAATATCCACCATATGATTTCGGCCAAAACCACCAAAGAATCCGGGTGTTCCGCCTGATCCCCAACCGGTTTGCAGGCTAAATGCACCGCCGTTCAAGGGGGGCAGGTCGCTGGAATTGGCATCGAGTCCACCTCCTCCAACAGAGCCGCCAAAGGCGAACCAGCCGTTGTTAAAAGGATCGCCATGCTCCATATCATCAAAAGTGACCTTAGTTCCCGATGAAGGGTCGGCAGGGTTGATACAGATGTTATTTATATTAAAGCCATTCGCCAGGATCTGCAGGCGCATTACCTGAACACCAGCATCCAGACTAACATTTTCCTTGCTTATATCTACCCAGGTCTGCGAACCACCGGTAGCTTCAAAGCTGATAGGTCCTGTTTTGTCTACCCCGTCAAATAATAGGCTAAAAGATCCGGTATTGGATTGTGATGCCACCCTGGCTAGGATATCGTACTCGCCAGCCGCAGCTATATCTACAGTATATTCAAGCCATTCGCCGTTTACCGTGAAACCCAGGTTTTGTCCACCACCCAAGTCGGTAGTCGGTTCCAGGTCTGGACCTTCATGTGAGCGGTAGAGATTTCCAGCTGCCTTACTGCCTTCATTCAGGCTGGGGTCGGTATCGTTATAGGCTTCACCCTGGCCTCCGGTATCGTAATTCTCGACTTCCAGGCAACCGGGAAAAGCAGTGGGCAACATGGCGTATGGGCCTTGTGCAGCACCACCAACAACAATATCTACGAAATCCGAATAATTCTTTTTACCAATATTGTCGGTAACAACGGCTCTAAGTCTATAGGTACCTGCAGCTGCATTGGCAACAGTAAATTCATGGGGTGCCGCAGTGGTTTCCCCTAGCTTAAGATCGCCCTGGAAATATTCCACCTTGGCAAGGCCAAGAGGAGCATTGGGCGAAGCTGAAATATTAATGTCATCTCCTGCAGCAAAAGTGGCATCATCTGCGGGGCTGTTGATCGCCACCGTAGGTAAATCCTGATCTTCATACACCCGTACGTAGTCAATCACATATTCCTGTGGGAATACTGTAGTCGCATCGGGATTACCGGGAAGGTTCCCGCCGACCGCCAGGTTGAGAAGCAGGTGAAATGGCTGATCAAAAGGAGCAGGGTAATTCCCACCATTAGACCACCAGTTGTTTTGAGTGGCATAAAGGATATCGTCTACATACCAACGGATCTCTCCCGGTTCCCATTCAATAGTGAAGACGTGGAAATCGTCATTAAAGTTGCCACTGGGTAAGGTGTATTCTACAGAAGAAAATACATTACCTGGGAATGGTTGTCCAAAATGGATGGTACCGAATACTTCGTCGGGTATGCTACCGATGTACTCCATAATATCGATTTCCCCACTGGCAGCCCAACCACCGTATTCACCAGGTTGTGTAAAGAACATCCAGAAGGCTGGCCATAATCCCTGACCAATAGGCATTTTTGCCCGCATTTCCATACGGCCATAAGTAAAATCCTGTTTGTTTTCTGTGATCAGACGGGAAGAGGTGTAATTATATCCCGAAAAGAATTCTTCTTTGGCGGTGATGGTCATTAGACCTCCAGCCACTGTTGTATTTTCTTCACGATAATACTGAAGTTCATTATTTCCCCATCCGGGAGGTAAACCAACGCTGGTTCCGTCTCCGATGAGGAAGGTCCAATTATCAGTATTGACTTCTGTGCCATCGAATTCGTCGGCAAATACTAGTTGATAATCCTGGGCATTAGCCGGCTGCAGAAGACTACAGCAAATCAGGAATAAGATACATCCAATGTAATGGAATGAAAATTTGAAAAATTTTCCAGAGTAATTTTTTTTCATAATGAGGGGTTTAGTTAGTATTCTCTTTGTTTTATACAAATAAATCCAGGCGTCAAGCATGCATTGTCTTGGAAGCATAATTGACGTAATCATTAATTTATTTAAAAACAGCTAGGTTGTTGGCGCTTGGAGAAATAAATCTTTTCAATATATAAAAATATAGTGAATTTGTAGTAAAGGTTTTAC
>JBPCUI010000237.1:0-13122 GCA_051011235.1 Flavobacteriaceae bacterium | reverse complement strand
GAAAATTAAGCTTAGTTTTGACCAGGGGGAATTCGTCGCACTCAATGATCAGGCAGATACTCCTGTATCGAACATAGAAAAATTAAACACCCTGGCCAGTAAATATGCAATCGGACGTGATGTACATGTTGGAGATACAATCATTGGGATCAAGGGCAGGGTAGGTTTTGAAGCAGCCGCTCCTTTGCTGATCATAAAAGCGCATCACCTTCTGGAGAAACACACGCTGAGCAAGTGGCAGCAATTCCAAAAAGAACAAATGGGAAATTTCTACGGCATGTTGTTACACGAAGGAAATTACCTGGATGAAGTGATGCGGAATATCGAAGCCTTCCTCGAAGATACACAAAGAAAGGTGTCAGGAGAGGTATATGTTACACTACACCCCTATCGGTTTACACTGGATGGCATCAAATCACCTTTCGACATGATGAACAAGGGGTTTGGTACATATGGTGAAATGAACAGGGGCTGGACCGCAGAAGATGCGAAGGGATTTATTAAAATAGTCTCCAATCCCGGTAAAATTGCTAATCTAACAAATAAGAGTCATGATTAAGGTAGGAGTAGTAGGTGGATCCGGATATACGGGCGGAGAACTCATCCGCTTGCTTTTGAACCATCCTGAAGTGTCTATAAACTTCATTTATAGTTCTACAAGGCCAGGAACCCTTGTATCTGAGGTACATCAGGATCTCTCGGGAATTTTGGATCTGAAATTCTCCGGTAATATTGACCCGGATACGGATGTGGTATTTCTCTGCTTAGGTCACGGGCATTCGATTGATTTCCTAAAAAAACATCAATTTGCTTCTTCAACAAAGATCATAGATCTCAGTACTGATTTCAGATTGAGAACAAATGCAAATTTTGGTGAAAGAAGCTTTATCTACGGATTGCCCGAATTATTTGGCGGTGAAATTGCCAAAGCAGATAGTGTTGCTAATCCGGGCTGTTTTGCTACGGCCATCCAACTGGCCTTACTGCCTTTGGCCAAAAAGCAGGAGTTGCGACAAGCCGTTCATATAAACGGCATCACAGGGAGTACGGGAGCTGGGGTAAGACCTTCGGCTACTACGCATTTCAGCTGGAGAAATAACAACATATCATGGTATAAACCTTTTACTCACCAACACCTGGACGAGATCAACGAAACCCTCTGCTCTTTGCAGGATAATCATGGGAATTTGATGTTTCTACCACACAGAGGGAATTTCAGCAGGGGGATTCTGATAACGGCCTATACCGAATATGAAGGAAGCGAGAAGGAAGCGGTTGATTTATTCAGAGAATTCTACGCCAAGGCACATTTTACCCAGGTAGTAGATAAGCCAATCCAATTAAAACAGGTGGTGAATACAAATCAGTGCCATATTCATTTGTACAAATACGAGAATGTATTACTTATCACATCGGCCATTGATAATTTGCTTAAAGGCGCTTCGGGCCAGGCTGTGGAAAATATGAATCTTATGTTCGGATTAGATCAGCAACTCGGACTTAGACTAAAGGCCGGAGTATTTTAAAATGACAATTCAATAGAAACAAAACCATCATAGATGAAAATAGCTATAATAGGAGCGGGTAACCTGGGGATCTCAATTGCCAAAGGAGTACTTCACAGCAATGGGGCCACAACAATGCACCTGACGAAAAGGAATCCGGATAGTATTCGACATTTTGAAAATTACGGGAATGTAACAATTTCATCAGATAATTCGCAGGCCGTAAAACAATCAGACGTTCTGATCTTTGCAGTACAACCCGGGCATTTTGCAGACATACTGGAGGAAGTGAAAGATCTGCTTACCGACAAGCATGTAATTATCTCTACGATTACCGGGTTTAGCATTCAAAAAATGGAGGCTATTCTGGGGTCGGACAAATACATCATCAGAAGCATGCCCAACACAGCGATTTCCGTGGGTAAATCCATGACTTGTATTTGCTGCAATGAACAGGGTAAAAAACGCATTGATCTTGCGACGGCGATTTTTAACAGGATGGGGCATTGCATGGAAATTCCTGAAGAATTAATGCAGGCTGCAACCGTTATTTGTGCCAGTGGTATTGCATTTTGGATGCGATTGATCCGGGCCACTACCCAAGGGGCCATTCAATTAGGTTTTGATGCAACAGAAGCCCAGGAATTAGCCGTGCATACCTGCAATGGTGCAGCCGGTCTTCTGATAGAATCAGGAAATCACCCCGAAGAGGAAATAGATAAAGTGACTACGCCCATGGGATGTACTATTCAAGGACTGAATGAAATGGAACACCAGGGCCTGAGCTCATCATTAATAAGAGGAATAGTCACTTCATATGAAAAGATAAGCGAATTCAAATTGATGAATTAAAGGTGGAAACCATGGACCTTTTTAATGTTTACCCTTTGTATGATGTTACACCGGTAAGTGCCGAAGGTGTTTATATTACCGACAAGAGCGGTGAAAAATACCTGGACCTGTACGGCGGCCATGCCGTGATATCTATCGGGCATTCACATCCTCGTTATGTGAGCGCTTTGAAGGCACAACTGGATAAAATTGGTTTCTACAGCAATTCGGTCAAAAACCCCTTACAAAAAACACTGGCCAACAAATTAAAAGAACTCTCCGGTTGCACGGATTACCAACTATTCCTTTGTAACACAGGTGCCGAGGCGAATGAAAATGCGTTAAAACTGGCTTCATTTCATACCGGCAAATCAGCTGTCATTGCTTTTAAAAATAGTTTTCACGGGAGAACTTCTGCTGCAGTAGCCGCCACGGATAACCCAAATATTTGGGCCCCGATCAACCAAAGTCAGGAGGTACATTTTTTAGAGTTAAACGATATCAAGACCTTTTTAGAAACAATTGAGCAAAAGGAAATATGTGCGGTTATCATTGAAGCCATACAGGGTGTTGGAGGCCTGGATGAACCGACAACAGATTTTTACAAGCTGGTAGCCAGGACATGTAATGAACACAATATTGTGCTTATTGCAGATGAAGTGCAGTCCGGATATGGAAGAAGCGGTCGGTTTTTTGGATTCCAGCACCACAATATAGAACCTGACCTTATCAGCATGGCAAAAGGAATGGGCAATGGTTTTCCTATCGGCGGCGTATTGATTCGCAATAAGTTTAAAGCCAGCCACGGTATGCTGGGAACTACATTCGGAGGCAACCATCTCGCATGTGTAGCGGCCTTAACGGTACTCGAAGTATTAGAACAGGAAAGGCTTATAGAAAATGCGGTAATAATGGAATCAATCTTTAGGGAAAAAGCCGCAAAAATAGCTCAAGTGAGGAAAATTAAAGGCCGGGGGTTGATGCTCGGACTCGAATTTGATTTTGAAGTAGCCGATCTTAGGAAAAGGCTTATTTACAATCAACACATATTTACGGGAAGCTCTAAAGATAAACACGTATTGAGAGTGCTGCCAGCTCTCAATATCACAGAAGTTGAATTCGAAAGGTTTTTCGAAGCGCTTAATGAAGAATTAAAATGAAGAACTATCTCTCCATACAGGATATAGACCATCTCGACACCTGGGTAAAAGAATCAATCGAGATGAAAAAAAACCCGCTGAGCAAGCTGGAGCTGGGAAAGAATAAAACCATTGGTTTGCTCTTTTTTAACAGCAGCCTTAGAACTCGTTTGAGTACGCACAAAGCTGCACTTAATTTAGGAATGAATGTAATGGTGATGAACATCGGTAAGGACGGCTGGATCCTGGATTTTGAAGACGGTTCTGTTATGGATAAAAACAGTGCAGAACACGTTAAGGAGGCCGCACAGGTGGTCTCACAGTATTGTGATATTATTGCGGTAAGGGCCTTCGCTTCTTTAAGGGATAAACAGGCCGATGAAGCAGAACTCGTATTAAACGGTTTTAAAAAGTACGCAGGTATTCCTATCGTAAATATGGAAAGTTCCATTCATCATCCGTTACAGGCCCTGGCAGATGCCATCACCATTCAGGAGCATAAAAAAACAGAGCGGCCAAAGGTTGTTCTGTCCTGGGCGCCACACCCAAATCCATTACCACATGCTGTAGCCAATTCTTTTGTTGAAATGATGCGGCAAATGAATGCCGAGTTTGTTATTACACACCCCAAAGGATATGAACTGAACCCAGAGATTACCAGGGGATGTTCAATTGAATACGATCAGGAAAAAGCTATGAAGGGAGCAGATTTTGTTTATGTGAAAAACTGGAGTAGCTACCTGAATTACGGCCAGGTACTCCACAGAGGTAAGGACTGGATGATGACTGGTTCAAAGCTGGCCGATGCCCAATTTATGCATTGCCTCCCGGTTCGAAGAAATGTAGTTGTAGAAGATGCCGTCCTCGACGGTAAGCAATCACTGGTACATGAGCAGGCCAATAACAGAACCTATGCGGCCCAGTTGGTATTGAAGAAATTATTAGAATAGTCTAAGGGATTAGAATTAGTCAAAATGAAATCAAAGCTTAAAATTGTAAAAATAGGCGGCAACATTATTGAGGATCCAAACACTCTCGATGCGCTACTTGGGCGCTTTGCCGGCTTGGACGGGCTTAAAATTCTGGTTCATGGTGGAGGAAAAAGGGCAACAGAGATAGAAAACCGCCTCGGCATAAGCTCTGAATATTACAAAGGCAGAAGAATCACGAGCAGAGAGAGTTTGGATGTAATGATCATGGTTTACGGGGGGTTGGTCAATAAAGAGATTACAGCAGTACTCCAGGCAAAACAGTGTAATGCGATTGGATTGAGCGGTGCAGACGGTGGTACAATTCTGGCACATAAGCGACCTGTGCAAGAAGTTGATTTCGGTCTTGCCGGAGATATTGACCGCATTAATGAAACAACCGTAATAAAACTACTTCAAAGTAACTTGGTTCCCGTATTTTGTGCGCTTACCCATAATGGCTCCGGGCAAATTCTAAACACAAACGCCGATACAATTGCCTCCGAATTAGCAATCGGTTTAAGCAGTCATTACGATACAACTTTATACTATTGCTTCGAAAAGAAAGGGGTACTCAGAGATCTTAATGATGAGGATTCAGTGATTAGGCATATAGACAAGAACATATATAAAGAACTCATAACGCAGAACTTAATCAGCGACGGTATGTTGCCAAAACTTCATAACTGTTTTCGTGCGCTTGAATCCGATGTAAGCAAAATATGCATCGGGAATATGAACATGCTGGAACCGGATGCAGAATTATTTACTTCGATATCACTATGAAGATTTCTATAGATCTACTTTGTGCCAGAGCAATTGAACTACTGCAAATGTTGGTATCAACGCCATCTTTTTCATCTGAAGAAGAGAAGACGGCTGTGTTGATAGAGGATTGGTTTAAAGAATTTGACATTCCCTATGAAAGAGAAAAGAACAATGTTTTTGCATTTAACAAGTACTTCGATCCTGAGAAGCCTGTCTTACTTCTGAATTCACATCACGACACAGTAAAACCCAATGCCGCTTACACCAAAAATCCTTTCGAGGCGATCATCGAGGATGAAAAATTATTTGGCCTGGGTAGTAATGACGCTGGCGGATGCCTTGTTTCTTTACTCGCTGTCTTTAGCTTTTTTTATGAAGAGAAGCATATGACGCATAACCTGATCATTGTTGCTTCTGCAGAAGAGGAAAGCTCAGGTCCCAACGGACTCAATTCTGTTTTGCCATTGTTGCCACACATTGATGTCGCCATCGTGGGTGAACCCACACAAATGCAATTGGCAATAGCAGAGAAAGGACTTGTTGTGTTCGAAGCTGTAGTAAAAGGCACGCCATCTCATGCGGCTCATCCCAATGGTGATAATGCCATTTATAAGACCGTAGAAGTGCTCAAATGGTTTCAGAATTACTCATTTGATAAGATCTCCGATCTTCTTGGTAAAACAAAACTTACAGTTACACAGATCAATGCCGGAACCCAGCACAATGTGGTTCCCGCACAGGTAGACCTTGTGATCGATGTAAGGGTCAATGACTGCTATAGCAATCAGGAAATTGCCGGCATTTTACAGAAAGATGCTCCCTGCGAGATAAAAGCCAGATCGCTGCGACTAAATTCTTCTTCAATAAACAAGGACCATCCACTTGTGCAATCAGGGCTTAAATTGGGAAGAATAACATACGGCTCACCAACCTTGTCCGATCAGGCCGTCCTTAGCTGTCAGTCATTAAAATTAGGTCCCGGAGACAGTACAAGGTCCCATTCGGCCGATGAGTTCATCTATATTGACGAAATTAAAGAAGGCGTTGCCTTGTATATTGATATTTTAAAGGGTTTCCTTTTGGAAAACCTCACCAACAGCGAATAAATATGACATCCGCTACTTTGCATAATAATTCAGAAAATTTGATGATATGAAGCTTTGGGATAAAGGTATTGGAACAGATAAAAAAGTCGATCTCTTTACGGTGGGAAACGATCGGGAACTGGATTTGATATTAGCGAAATACGATGTTAAGGCATCCGGTGCACATGCCAAAATGCTGGGCGAAATAGGATTATTAACCTCCTCGGAGACAGAGGAACTCATTCAAGCGTTAGATCTTATCGAAAAGGAAATTAGTGAAGGCAAGTTTACCATTGAAGATGATTTTGAGGATATGCATTCGAAAATTGAGTACCTGCTCACAGACAAATTGGGTGATACGGGCAAAAAGATCCATACGGCCCGGTCTCGTAATGATCAGGTTCTGGTAGCTATCCAGCTTTATCTCAAAGATGAGATCAAAGAACTGAAACTAATGACAAAAAAGCTGTTCGATTTGCTTATTTCGTCAGCAGAGGAACATAAAAACATATTGATGCCAGGGTATACACATATGCAGATCGCCATGCCTTCTTCCTTTGGCCTGTGGTTCTCATCATATGCTGAATCTCTGGTAGATGATATTTACGTGCTCAATACTGCATCGAAAGTGGTAGATCAGAATCCATTAGGCAGTGCCGCAGGATACGGAAGTTCATTTCCAATCGACAGACAATTTACAACCGATGCTTTGGGATTTCAAACTCAGAAATACAATGTAATAGCCGCACAAATGGGCCGTGGTAAAATAGAAAAGATTACGGCATTTGGTATGGCTACTCTGGCCGGGACGCTTTCAAAACTCGCTATGGATATTTGTCTTTACATGAGTCAGAATTTCAATTTTATTTCCTTTCCGGACGAGTTTACCACGGGCAGCAGTATAATGCCACACAAGAAAAACCCGGATGTTTTTGAGTTGATTAGGGCCAAATGCAATAAGATCCAGTCACTTCCTGGTCAAATTACACTGGTTGTGAATAATTTAACCAGTGGATATCACAGGGATTATCAGTTGTGCAAAGAGATCATCATTCCCGGCTTACAGGAAATCAAGGCTTGCTTAGAAATGACAACCTCTACACTTTCACAGGCAGCGATTAACAAATCCATACTTGAAGACAACAAATACGATTATCTCTTTAGCGTGGAACGATTAAATGAACTTGTGCAACAAGGTGTTCCATTCCGCGATGCCTATAAGCAGGTGGGGCAAGAAATACAGGAGGGTACTTACAAACCGATTCGCAAAATTAATCACACTCACCAGGGAAGCATTGGAAATCTTTGCCTTGATGAGATCAGGTCTAAAATGAGTGAAGCGTTGGGTGACCTATAATTAATTTGGTCTCACAAGATAGTTGCTCTACAACAGGGCAAAAGTGAGTTTCTTAAACCCAATTGTACAGAGACCTTATTTGAGCATTCTGAGATTGATCTCCTCCTGAGCCGTAAGCCGGCGCCAGTGACCTCTTGGCAGATCTTTTTTAGTTAGCCCTCCCAGCACAACCCGGTCCAGTTTAACCACCTTATAGCCAAGATGTTCAAAGATCCTTCGGACAATGCGGTTTCTACCACTGTGAATTTCTATACCCACTTCCTTTTTAGGTTTGTTCTCTATAAAGGTCACTTCATCTATTTTAATGGGGCCATCATCCAGTGTTAGGCCTTTTTGGATATTATTGAAATCGGTTGAGGCAAGATTCTTGTTGAGTTCTACATGGTAAATTTTACGAACCTGATGTTTAGGATGTGTAAGTTTTTTTGCCAAATCCCCGTCATTGGTAAACAATAACAGACCGGTTGTATTCCTATCTAATCTGCCAACAGGTACAAGTCGGGATTTACTGGCTTTACTTATAAGTTCCATAACCGTCCTCCGGCCCTTCTCATCGCGGGTAGTGGTGATAAAGTTTTTGGGTTTGTTCAGTAAGATATACTCTTTCTTCTCCGGTATAATTACCCGCCCGTCAAAACGGACAGTGTCGTCCTTTTTAACTTTGAAGCCCATTTCCGTAATTGTCTTTCCATTTACGCTCACACTGCCGGCTGCAATAAATGTATCCGCTTCACGCCTGGAGCAAATTCCGGAGTTAGCCAGGTATTTATTCAGGCGTATAAGTCCAGACTCAGCTGCTGCAACACTGGATTGGCTGCCTTGTGGTTTCGGTTTTCTATAGGTACGGGCAGGCCGTTTCGAAAAATCCCCTTTTCGCTTCGATTTACCCTGATTTTTCTGAAAATTCCGCTGACTCATAAATAAAATTTCGGCAAAGGTAGTAAAGCCAAGTGGTTATCTAAATTATTCCGGTATTTCGAGTGTAGATTGGCGTTCCCGGTTCAGAACCAAACGAGTAACGTCTGGTCTGGAATAATGGCCTGCCGGATCGAAGTTCTGGCGTTCCTCCAATACGCGGTTAAAATCCAATGTTTGAAATATCAGTCCTTCTTTATTTACAACCGGGGCTACTATCCATTCCCCGTCGGGGCCGGCAATACAGGAGCCGCCATCAGCCAATATCGCTGGCGCTTTTGAAAGAATTTTGTTGAGATGCGGCGTTTGATCTGGAAAGTTTTTACTGCTCATTAGAGAGGATACAGAAATTACGTAACTGCGCGATTCTCTGGCAATAAACCTTGTTATATCTTTTGTGTTCCGCTCTGTCCCTGGCCATACGGCAATATGAAGATCTTCTCCCAGCCCGTATAATGCTGAGCGCACCAGTGGCATCCAATTCTCCCAGCAATTCAATCCGCCAACCGTAAATTCTTTTAATTTGTGAACCTGTAAACCATGCCCATCTCCAGGTGCCCAGGTCAGTCTTTCATCATAGGTGGGTTGAAGTTTTCTATGAACAGAACGGATGATGCCATTTTCATCAATATAGACCAGAGAACAATAGAGGCTGTGCCCACCCCTGTCTGCTGCGCGTTCTATGATCCCCAAATAGATAGCCATGCTGCATTTTTTCGCCAGACCGGTAATCGGTTTTAAATCTCCGTCCTCAATACAAATCGCATTGCGGGCATAGTGGGCGTGAAGTTCTTTATTAACGGGTTTGTCCCAGGCCGCACCTTCGGTATATGCGAGCCAGAATGGATAGCCGGGCAAGAAGGCCTCTCCGAATACCAGCAGTTCTGCATTTTCTTCACCTGCTTTAGCTATGCTGTCTTCAACCAGTGCGATAGTATCATTCTTTTGCAACCATACCGGGGCAATTTGAGCCAGGGCGACTTTCAGCTGATTTTTCATGCTAAGATTCTGTTTAATACAAGATCAACGTCGATTAGTAAGATACTAAACACTCCGACAACGATTATTAATTTGAGTATGTTGTGCAGCCATACATAGTGCTTCTTGGAATGCGATTTCCAAAGCAGCAAAAGGAAAAATATTAAAAAAACAATACTGCCGGTAAAATACAAATACATATATCCCACATCAAAATAATAGATCAACAATAGTGCAGGTAGCAGCGTGAGCAGTACCAGAATACTTGCAATTGCCTTGGATACCGTGGTCCCGTACAATAAGGGTATAGTTCTGTAACCCTGGGAAAGATCGCCTGCCATGTTCTCCATATCCTTGACCAACTCGCGCACTAAAATGAGCAGAAACAAATACATGGCATGCACAAAGATCACCGTTTCAAAATTCTTATAATAGACAAAAACGGCAAAAAAAGGAGTAATGGCAAGTGTGGCTGAAACTATATTACCGACTAAAGGTATCCTCTTGAGTTTATGCGAGTAGAGCCAGATACCAAAGATATAGGCCGAAAAGAAGAGTACTGCACGAAAAGAAACATAGCTGGCGAGGAATACTCCTAAAAAATTCAGAACAAAATAAGCACTGAGCTTGGTACGCTGGCTTACCAGTCGGTCGAGCATGCTTTTCCTCGGTTTGTTGATCAGGTCTTTTTCGGAATCATAAAAACTATTTATTATATAACCAGCGGCGATGACCAGTGCAGATGCAACAATAATAACAAAGAGATTAATATCCAGTGCCACCTCTCTAAGCGGTAAATCGGGTGATAAGATATAGATTGAAGCCAGGTATTGTGCTATGGCAATGACCAGGATATTATAACCGCGAATTATGGAAAACAGGCTCAAACATTTTAGAAGCAGGAGTCTGTTTTTTCTGCTGAGCATTATACGGCCTCTTTTAGAAGGTATAGACAACCTCCAAGTGATGCCCTTTCAGGGTGTGTTTTGCACGTTCGAGATCTTGTGTAAAACCGAGGATATAACCGCCGCCACCTGAACCGCAGAGTTTCAGATAATAATCATTTGAGTCGATACCCAATTTCCAAAGCTTGTGGAATTCCGGAGGTATCATGGGTTTAAAGTGATCGAGTACTACATGGGACAGCTGTTTCAAATTGTTGAACAGCGATTTGACATTCCCGTTTATAAAATCTTCTACACAGGCATCCGTATGCTTAATAAACTGATCCCTGATCACATTCCTAAACCCTTCATGTTTCATCTTTTCCATAAAGATCTGAACCATAGGAGCAGTTTCGCCGGAAATACCACTGTCTAGAAGAAAAACAGCGCCTTTCCCTTCCCTATTCTGCGAAGGAATACTCGTAGATTCTATATTGTCCTGGGAGTTGATCAATATCGGCAAGCTCAGATAGCTATTTAAAGGATCCAGTCCGGAGGACTTGCCGTGAAAATACGACTCCATCCTTCCAAAAATACGCTTGAGTTTAAGGAGTTTTTCACGGGTGAGATTCTCCAAAACGGTAATGCGGTTTTTTGCATAATTATCGTAAACGGCTGCTACAAGTGCACCGCTGCTGCCTATCCCGTATCCCTGGGGAATAGAACTGTCAAAATACATTCCCTGTTCAATATCCCGCTTGAACCGTTCTAATTCAAAGGTGACAAGATTAGGTTCCTCTTCCTGAAGTTTTTGGAGATATTCGGCAAATGCCTTTAATTTCAGATTGGATTGTTTTGCTTCCTCCGTAGAATTATTATCGGATTTTAAAGCTCCTTTAAAAAAATTATAAGGAATTGATAGCCCTTTGGAGTCTTTGATTATGCCGTATTCTCCGAACAGCAGGATTTTGGAATAGAATAACGGTCCCTTCATAGCACCTTAAAAGTTAGTCAAAATTACAAAAATAATACAAACGGGCTCTTTTTGGTCTATTGATATGGTTTATAGTCTTATTCGCGGACAACAATATTATAGCTATTGGAATCATTCATCTCCATTAGGAAAGCTTTCTACTTCCGCTACCGGCTTTATCTTTCAGAATCTCACCCTGCTCGCAGTATTCCACCAATTCTTCATTTATGAACTTGTAAATTTCGGTTTCCTCCTTCTCCGGAAAAAGAAGGTGAACATTGGCCCCGGCGTCGAGTGTAAAGCCTAAATGCAAGCCCGATTGCAATCTGTAATCCCAGACCTTTTGTATAATGGCTACTGTATTGGGTTTCATCAATATAAAATAGGGGATACTAGTCATCATCATCGCGTGCAAGCTTAGGGCTTCACTCTCAATAATTTCTATAAAACCATCCAGGTCTCCTTTTTTGAGTACCTCTTTTAATTTTACAATATTTGATTGTGCCTGCTCGAACCGCTGTTCGGAATATACGTGCCCCTGCATAAGACTGTGTCCAAGGGTACTGCTTACAGTTTTGGAACCCCTGTCTACCAATAGAATTACATCACGGTAGGTCTCAAAGACCGGATGAACTTCATTGGGATACGGTATTGCATAGAGATCGGTACTCCCCTTTATACCACTTTGGTGTCCCCATTGCATTAAAGGGCCCTGAATACTCCGGCTGGCGCTTCCAGAACCTAACCTGGCCAGGAAAGATGCTTTTTTATAAAAAAAATCGTCTTCCATACTTTTATTCATCTGCCTTTCCATGTCCAATAAACAGAGTGACAAAGCCGCAAACGCACTTGCCGAGGACGCTATACCACTACTGTGCGGGAAAGAATTGAACGTATCTATCTCAAAATGAAACCTTTTGAGAAACGGTAAAAAAGGTTCAATTCGCAATAAAAATTCATCTATCTTAGGCCTGAAATCCAGATTTGGTTTATTCTCAAACACTAAATCATAAGAGAAGTTATTAGCACTATTTTCCAATGGTGTATAGCCCAATGTTGTAGTAGTCGCACAGCTTTCCAAACTAAGGCTTAAAGAAGGATTGGCCGGGATCTGCCTTCCCTTTTTACCCCAGTATTTAATTAGTGCAATATTGCTGGCGGCTCTCCAGCTTAGCTTGCCCTTTTCAATGGTGGGTTCATATTTCGGAAGGATAAAGTCGGATTCCTTCATAAGCCTAGCAGTTTGGGCAAATATAATTCTTCCTTCGCAACACCATAATTCGAATTAAAATAAATTGTAAATTTAGTACAGATTCACCCTTAGTTCTGATTCACCCTCTTACATTGAAGAAAAAAATCACCTATATCATCATTTCCGTAATTATTTGCCTCTTGGTTGGTTTTCTATCAGGATTCGCCACCCAAAGTTCGGTAGGTACTTGGTATACAACATTAAATAAACCGGCATTTAATCCTCCTAACTGGGTTTTTGGTACGGTCTGGACCATACTTTACATTTTGATGGGAGTAGCAGCAGGGATCGTCTGGTCTAAAGGGCTGCATCATATTTGGGTGAAGACAGCACTATACCATTTCAGTTTTCAATTGATTTTTAATGCATTATGGAGTGTTGTTTTTTTTGGTTTTAATCAACCTTTCTGGGCTTTGCTTGTAATCCTGATTTTGCTCGCCCTGATTTTGCTCAACATGAAATCTTTC
>JBPCUI010000236.1:0-5074 GCA_051011235.1 Flavobacteriaceae bacterium | reverse complement strand
GAAAGTGTTGTGAAGCAAATTCATCAATCATACAAGGTATTTAAACTCTGATATGCGTAAATTTTCTTTCTTTTTGATCATGCTGATTATGGCGAGCTGCGCGGATTCTTTAACGCTGGAAGACCTGAAGCATCTCAACGGATATTGGGAAATTGAAAAGGTGATTCTTGCGGATGGAAACATCAAGAACTACGAAATTAGTACCATAATCGATTATTTTGAATACAAGGATCTCAAGGGTTTCAGAAAAAAAGTACAGCCCAATCTGAACGGCAGTTATACCACATCAGACGATGCTGTGTTTTTCGAAATTTTGGCGGAAAACAAAAAATTTATAATACATTACCATAATGATATCAACCAATGGGAAGAAGAGATCAAGCATATTAGCTCGCAAGAAATGATCATTGTAAATTTGGAAGGTGTATATTATTACTACAAAAGATTTGAAGGAATTTTGCCATAGTGGAGCAGATGAAAGACAAGCATAGCATAAAAGGCATTTTGCAGAATTTTATAAAGTCCAATAAACTGCAAAAAGGTATTGACCGGATCGAAGTCAGAGATGCCTGGAAATCCATTATGGGGCCGGGGGTGAACAACTACACCACCGCTGTGGACCTAAGAGGTGAAACCTTGTATATTTCTTTATCCTCCTCTGTTTTGCGAGAAGAATTGAGTCTCGGTCGGTCTAAAATTATAAAGATGCTGAACGAAGAACTGGGAAAGGAGTTGATACAAAAATTAGTGCTGCGATAAATTCAGGCGGGCTGCAGCCAACTTATACCTGAGCGCGAGACATTTTCAATTAAAAGCAAGTGCAAATAACTGAGTGACTCAAATTTTGCATAAACGTCTCACCTGATCAGGAATAGATCTCTCTGCCCGAGAAATGGAATGCCCCTTCAATTACTGCATTCGCATCGCTATCCGATCCGTGAACCGCATTCTCTCCGATATCTTTAGCATACAGTTTCCTGATGGTCCCTTCTGCTGCTTCCTCTGGATTTGTAGAGCCTAACAGCGCCCTGAAATCCTCAACCGCGTTGTCTTTCTCAAGAATTGCCGAGACGATGGGCCCTCTTGTCATAAACTGAATCAGCTCGCCGAAAAATGGTCTGTCTTTATGGATTGCATAAAACTCCCCGGCGTCCCTTCTGCTCATTTGCGTGAACTTCATCGCCACGATCTTAAAGCCTGCGGAGCTGATCTTGGCCAAAATAGGACCAATATGACCATTCTCAACGGCGTCAGGTTTTATCATTGTAAAGGTTCTGTTTCCTGCCATTACAAAAAATTTTGGGCAAAAATACACTTTCTACACGCAATGCACAACATTAATACTGCTGTTCGAACTCTGCCAGAGTTTGGCTTTGATCGCCAACGATCAGGAAGCTTGCAGAATTGGAAGATAGATTGAGTTTTACAAGTCCGAAGCTCTCCGTTGAGATTACCTGGCCCATTCTATATGGATTGGGTTCTCCGCTGTAATCTTTATAAGCATGTGTGAGTCCACTACTGGTAAAATCAATAAGCGGATAAGCCAGCCCTTCAATTTTGGCTTTAGAGCATTCAGAAATATGCCGGTCGCCTGAAAGAATCATAACATTTTTGGCACCTGAGTCGACAATTAATTCTTTCAAACGGGATACTTCGTGCGGAAAATTACCCCAGGTTTCAAAACCGTGCTTATCTGAAAGAAACTGGATACTGCTTATCAGAATATTAAAATTGGCAGTTGAATTACGCAGTTCTTCAGCCAACCATTGCCATTGTACTTCTCCTAGTATAGTTCCGTCGCCAAAAGTATTGGGAATGAATCTTTTTTTACCTGTGGGGTCAGGAGTTAAAGGGCTTCGGAAATATCTTGTATCCAATACCATTATTTTTACCTGTCCATTTCTCATTTTATACGAGTGAGAAGTATATACTCCTTTTTGAGTGCGGACGGCGCTTGTATCCGGAACGTCCAAAAAATCGAGCAAAGCCTGTTGACTTGCATCTTTTGCGGACCATTCCTCACCTCCGTCATTAATTCCGTAATCATGATCGTCCCATGTGCCTATTACAGGTATTTCAGCTCTTAACTTGCTATAACCAGCTACGTTTTTTTGAGCGTTGTACATGGATGAGATAACATCTATATCATCAGTATCAGCATAAATATTATCTCCCCCCCAGATCCATAAATCTGGTTTTACTTTTATGATATCGTCCCACAAATGGTTTTCTAATGTATGCTTGTTACAGGATCCGAAGGCTATTGTGAAATCGGTACCCAGCCCGACTGATTCATTGGCAATCACGGTCGACTTGCAAGCATTTAAAACGATTGTGAACGCAATAAGCACAGTATATTTTAGCATAATTCCTCGAACTTTATATTAAGGTAAAATTAGTTTTTTATAACATATGTCTATTTTATTAAATTGTATATTTGCGGCCATGAATTCAGAGGAGATCCAACTCACAAAGGAAATTCTATCCACACCAAAAAAAATTGTGATCACCCCGCATAAAAACCCAGATGGGGATGCCATCGGAAGTTCACTGGGGCTTTGGCATTACTTAAAACAAGGAGGGCATATGGCTACGGTTATAGTACCTAACGACTTTCCCAAAAATCTCAAATGGATGCCGGGTGTAGAAGAGATCGTAGTATTTGATAAAAATTCTGAAAAGGCGCGCCAAATAATTCAGGAAACCGAACTTATTTTCACTTTAGATTTCAATGACCTCAGCAGAATTGGCGACATGCAATCTTCATTTAAGGCCTCTGCGGCAGATTTTATAATGATAGATCACCACCAGGATCCACATCCGTATGCAAAAATCACTTATTCCGATGTTTCTATGAGCTCCACGGCTGAAATGGTTTACAATTTCATTGAATACCTGGGCGGTCGAAATAAGGTTAACAGCGAGATTGCCACCTGTTTGTACTCAGGAATCGTTACCGATACCGGATCATTCAAGTTCAGATCCACTACAAGTCGCACTCATATCGTAGTTGCCAATCTTATTGACAGCGGTGCAGATAACAGTAAAATCCACAATAAAATTTTCGATACAAACTCCCCGGACAGATTGCATCTTCTGGGAAGGGCGCTTAATAACCTGGTTATATTGCAGGAATACAGTACGGCCTATATTACCCTAAGTAAAAAAGATCTTGAAGAATTCAATTTTAAAAAAGGTGATACCGAAGGATTTGTGAACTACGCTCTCACACTACATGGAATATGTTTTGCGGCTATTTTTATAGAAAACGGCGATGATGGCCACATTAAGATGTCCTTTCGTTCCGAGGGTGATTTTTCCGTGAATGAATTTGCCCGTGCTAATTTTAACGGCGGTGGTCATATCAATGCCGCTGGTGGCAGAATCGAACTTTCATTGGCCGATACTGTCACTAAATTCGTAAACTTATTGGAACAGTATAAAGACCAGCTGAGTTCATGAGATATCCCATTTACATAATTCTCGCCATATTATTGGTTGGTTGTGGTGGACCTGAACCGCGTAAGCCAGTGAAGGTGAAGACAGGGAGTTTTATAAAGGTCTCCGTAGAACGGAATAAGGAATTGCTGGTTGAAGAAGAAAATTTGATTCGCAAAATCATAACAGCAGACAGTGTTAACCAATATTTAAGTACGGAGTTTGGGGCCTGGTATTATTATCACCATCGAATTCCTGCGGAGGGATACACGGCTGCGGAAGAAGATCAGGTCATCCTGACATACGATCTGCTCTCTTTAAATAATGATACCATTTACAGCGCAGAGGAAATCGGAACCATTACTTATTACGTAGATAGGGAAGAGCTTTTTCCAGGGCTAAGAATGGGTGTAAAACTCTTAAAAGAAGGAGAAAAAGCCACATTTCTTTACCCATCACATCTTGTTTTCGGCTATCATGGCGATAATGATCGGATTGGGCCTAACATACCTGTAAAATCTACTGTTGCAATAATTAAGATTAAAAAAATAAAAGATAGTATTCAAAATTAAAGACCATGAAATATACTTGTGCCATTATTACCTTCCTCCTTATCTCTATCTCTCTTTCTAGTTGTAAATCGAGTAAATATGCCGAACTCTCCGATGGGATATACGCTGATATTCAGACAAATCGCGGGGATATAATTGTTAAGCTAGAGCATGAAAAAACACCTGTCACTGTTGCTAATTTTATAGCACTGGCCGAAGGAACAAATCCTTTTGTAAGTGAAGAATACAAGGATAAAAAATATTATGATGGGGTTGTTTTTCACCGAGTGATCCAGGACTTCATGATCCAGGGAGGTGATCCTACCGCTACCGGAAGCGGGAATCCCGGTTACCGGTTCAAGGACGAATTCAACGATTCCCTTACACATTACAAAGCCGGAATCTTATCCATGGCGAATTCTGGCCCAAAAACCAATGGGAGTCAGTTTTTTATAACCCATAAAGAAACCCCGTTTCTCGACGGCAGACATACAGTTTTCGGCGAAGTGGTGCTAGGTATGGAAATCGTCGATTCGATTGCAAGAGTTAAAACCACCCAGGAACCCAATAAAAAGAACCGGCCTGTTGTAGATGTAGTTATGAATACCATCGAGATTGTTCGCAAGGGAAAAGTAGCCAAGGATTTTAATGCTGTACAGATATTGACAGAATATTTCGATGAGGAAGCGGAACAGCAGGCGATTTTGGAAAAAATAAAAATTGATTTTATTGCAGAAATTGCCGGTCAACGGGATAGTGCTGAAGAATTACCTTCGGGGCTTAGATTTCAGGTAGTAAAGTCCGGTGAAGGCTTAAAACCAAAACTGGGTGATACAATTATGGTAAATTATGCCGGCTGGCTTGCGGAAAGTGGGCTCCTCTTTGATACTAATGAAAAGGCCATCGCTGAGAAATTTGGAGATCTCGATAAAATCAGTCGTATTCATCCAAACGGATTTATCCCAATTCCAATGACTTACAGCCCGGATGCTCCATTGATACCTGGGTTTAAAGAAGGGTTGTTGCGTATGGGAGTTGGTGATAAACTCAGATTATTTCTGCCACCACATTTAGGATTGGGACCA
>JBPCUI010000235.1:0-6085 GCA_051011235.1 Flavobacteriaceae bacterium | reverse complement strand
GCTTTAAAACCTAGCTGAGGGGGAAGGATCAGGTTGCCTGCACCAAAAAAAAGTGAGAATAGGGCAAGGGCCGTGATGACAATTTCTCGTTTCCGATTCACACCGCCCAAGATAGCGGAAATTGCGGGCTGGGCAAAGATGTATTTCATCGAAACAATTGTACCGTTAATCGAAAAAAGAGAATTTCATCGATTTAGTGAATAAATTCTCCGCCCATGCCCAATAATTATGGGAGTCCAGACGTTGAGTAATAAAGAAGTTCTAAGAATTTACTGATTGAACAAATAACCAGATCTAAGTATACCATCAGAGGTCCCCAATTCCTCTGATACATCGCCTAAAAACCTACATTATGAAGAAAATATTCTGCAATATTTTTGGACACCACTACTCCGTTTCTAAAAGAGTTACTTCACATATCAAGGAGTATAAATGTGTTCACTGTGCAAAACAAGTAACAACAGATGTCAGCGGGAATCTTTCCATCCTTACCCCGGAATTGAGAGAGATCAACGACACTTTGGAACTTATCTACCAAAAAAGACACAGTACAGACCAGCAAGTTGCTTAACTGCTCTTAAGAGCATTCCAGCCCTGAGCTGTCAAAGGAATTTTAGAGCTATTCCTGGAAATTAGGTGCGTCCCTTCCTTCTTATCTGTTATGTGCCCCAAGACAGTAAGATTGGGATTCCCTTTTATTTTCAGGAATTCTTTTTGGTCAATAGTAAATAGTAATTCGTAGTCTTCACCACCACTGAGAGCCACCAGGGTGCTGTCTAATTGAAACTCCTCGCAGGAGGCAATAACGGCAGGGTCGAGCGGGATCTTATCCTCATAAACATTACACCCAACCCCACTGTTTTTACAAATGTGCAAAACCTCTGAGGAAAGGCCATCACTGATGTCTATCATCGAAGTAGGAAGAACTTCAAGCTTTTCCAAAAGATCAACAATATCGTTTCTGGCTTCAGGCTTAAGTTGGCGTTCTACGAGGTAGGTGTATGGAGAAAGATCCGGTTGATTCTGGGGATTTACCTTAAATACTTCTTTTTCCCGTTCCAGAATCTGAAGACCCATATAGGCCCCGCCTAAATCACCGCTTACAACTAACAAATCATTCGGTTTGGCACCATGGCGGTATGTAATTTTATCATCCTCGGCCGCACCCAATGCTGTAATGCTTATGAGCAATCCTTTATTGGATGAGGTAGTATCTCCACCAATAAGGTCTACGCCGTACAATTTACAGCCGAGTGCAATACCTTCATATAATTCCTCTAATGCCTCGAGTGGAAATCTGTTTGATACGGCAATGGAAACTGTAATCTGTGTGGCCACAGAATTCATTGCACATATATCCGAAATATTTACCATTACTGCTTTGTACCCGAGGTGTTTTAAAGGCATATAGCTGAGATCAAAATGAACACCTTCAATAAGCAGATCGGTAGTAACCAGCGTCTTCTTGGAGTCAAAATCCAGTACTGCCGCATCGTCTCCCACTCCTTTAACAGTCGACTTGTGCTTAACCTTAAAATTACGTGTAAGATGATCAATCAGCGCAAATTCACCCATTTCGCTTAAATCAGTTCTGGCAGGTTGTTTGTCTTCTAACATATTGCAAAAATAGAGAGGATCGTATAGAAATCTTATCTTTATAACGAAAAAGAAAAGGCTATGATTAAAAACTCCCTGCTTGCCCTATTGCTAATTATTTTTGTGAGCTGTTCCAGCGATGACTCTTCAGGCGGACAGAATAATAACAATCCTCCGGTTACTGGCTTTACTCCATGCGTTAATGGCGTAGCGGGGATATATCCCTGCGATGGGTTTGACCTTCTGGCAAGTATGAACTTATCGGAGATGAGCGCTGCTTCTGGAAACGATATCTGGGGATGGGCCGATCTCGCGCATAGTAAAGAATATGCACTGGTGGGGTTGGACAATGGTACGGCCTTTGTCGACATCACTGATACAGAAAATCTAGTATATCTCGGAAAATTACCAACTGCATCTTCATCAAGCCCATGGAGAGATATAAAGGTTTATCAAGATCACGCTTTCATTGGCGCTGAAGCCAATGGTCATGGTATGCAGGTTTTCGATCTCACCAATCTCAGGAACGTGAGCAATCCGCCGGTTAACTTCACTGCAGATGCGGTTTATAACGGGTTTGGGAATTCTCACAATATTGTCATCAATGAAAACACAGGTTTCGCCTATCCCGTAGGAACGTCGAGGAATGATGCATTTAATGGGGGAGTTCATTTTATAGATATATCTGATCCGAAAAATCCGGCAGCTGCAGGTGGCTATGGTGCAAGTGGGTATACCCATGATGCTCAGGTGGTTACGTATAATGGCCCGGATGCCGATTATACTGGCCGAGAGATTCTAATCGGGGCTAATGAAGCCTTCATTGTACTGGTAGATGTTACGGATAAATCAAATCCCACGCGCATCAGTCAAATTCAGTATTCGAATCTGGGGTACACCCATCAGGGATGGTTTACCGCAGATCAGCGGTATTTTATATTAGGAGATGAACTGGATGAGATCAATGTGGGATTTAATTCGCGCACGCTTGTATTTGATTTCTCAGATCTTGACAACCCGGTTTTTCACGCCACCTATTCAGGCCCTACCTCGGCCATTGATCACAACGGCTATGTGGTTGGCAATCAGTTCTACCTGGCTAACTATACGGCAGGGATAAGGGTTTTGGATATTTCTGATATAGCCTCCGGATCATTGGAGGAGGTAGGTTTTTTCGATACCTATACGGATAACAATACTGCTGCATTTGAAGGCGTTTGGAGTATTTATCCGTTTTTGCCAAGCGGCAAGATCATTGTGAATGATATCAGTTCCGGATTATTTGTTATAAGTGCCTCAAATTGATTTTATGTTTAGAAAGTTGATTTGGTTTTGTCTGCTTCTATTTATCAGTTCTTGTTCTGAGGATGATAGTAGTAATGGTGATGCTTTGGACGATAACGGTTTTACCGGTGAAATAGAATGGATGAGGAACTTTGGAGGAACAGGTTCCGAAAAAGCCCAGGCGGTGATCGGAACCACAGATGGCGGATGGGCAGTATTAGGGTATACAAACAGTACGGATGGAGAATTGGCCGGGAAACCACTTGCTGTGAACGACTATTGGTTGTTGAAATTTGATTCTGAGGGCAATCTACAATGGAACAGAACCTATGGCGGTAGTAAAGACGACCGTGGGCAGGCGGTTATTCAGACTTCAGATGGCGGCTATGCCATGGCCGGCTATGCGATGAGCAGCGATGGAGATGGCAGCAATAATGAAGGATTTCACGATCATTGGATTTTGAAATTGAATTCATCGGGTGACCTGGAGTGGGAAAAAAGCTTTGGTTTTGCGGGGCACGACCATGCGTACGATCTCGTTCAAACCGAAGATGGAGGATTTTTCTTTACAGGTTTTCTGGATATTGTCGCTTCCGGCGGCGCCGGCGGTACGGAAAAGGGTAATTCCCCGGCCTTCCACGGTGTTGGTGAATTCTGGGGTACAAAAATAGATGCGCTGGGAAATATTCAGTGGAGAAAGTTCTTTGGAGGCACTAATAATGACAGGGCCTATGGCCTGGTTCGCTCCTTCGACGGAGGCTATATTATGACCGGATTTGCCGAAAGTGATGATAGTGATATTTCCAATACCAAAGGTAGTTATGACTATTGGCTGGTAAAGGTCGATAATGGCGGAAATCTCGTCTGGGAACGATCTTTTGGCGGATCTGGGATAGACGTATCCTACGATATTGAAAGGACGGAGGATAATGCATATGTGGTTGTGGGACATACATTTAGCACTGATAAGGATGTATCTGTAAATCACGGAGAGTCCGATATTTGGTTGATCAAGATCAGTGAATCCGGAGAATTACTATGGGAGAAGACCTATGGTGGGTCGGCCTATGAATCGGCCAATAGCGTAAAACAAACCGCAGACGGTGGATTTCTCATTGCAGGAAATTCCAGGAGTTCAGACCAGGATGTCTCAGATAATTCAGGCGAAAACGATATGTGGATATTAAAAACAAATGTCAATGGAGATCTCCAATGGCAAACTTCACTAGGAGGGACCGGCCTTGATTTTGGATTTGACGCCATGGAACAAGGCGAAAACGAACTCATTTTGGTGGGTCAAAGTGGCAGTGCAGACTTTAACAGTGAATTACACAAAGGAGGCACCGATCTCGTGATGGTCAAGTTCAGATAATCAGCTACTTATACATTTTGTTAGGTACTAATAGATAAACCCTATAACCCAATACGTTATTATAATGTTAGGAAATGAGGTTAAACACTACTTATATCATATATTTGTAAACTATTTAGAATAAATCCAAATTAAGAATGATTAAAGTATCAAACACAGCAAAAGACAGGGTTGTAACCTTAATGACGGAAGCGGGATTTGATGCCTCCAAGGATTTCGTTCGCGTGGGAGTGACGAGCGGAGGTTGTAGTGGTTTGTCCTATGAATTGAATTTTGATCACCAAAAGGACGATGCCGACAAGGTTTTTGAGGATAACACAGTTCGAATCATTGTCGATAAAAAGAGCTTTCTATACCTGGTGGGCACTACGCTGGAATATTCAGGCGGTCTCAACGGGAAAGGATTTGTTTTTAACAATCCCAATGCACAGCGGACATGCGGTTGTGGTGAGAGTTTTTCACTTTAATAACTCAACCGGTGTGTAGAGGATAACAGGGGATTTATGGCGTATACTGAAGAAGAACTTAAGAAAGAACTCGAAACCAAAGAATACGAATACGGTTTCTATACTGATATTGAGTCCGATACCCTGCCAAAGGGATTAAATGAGGATATTGTCATTGCTATATCCAAAAAGAAGGATGAACCGATATGGATGACCGAATGGCGTTTAAAGGCTTTCAGGGCCTGGAAGAAGATGGAGGAACCGGAATGGGCCAATATTCATTATAAAAAACCCGATTTTCAGGATATATCCTATTACTCTGCTCCAAACAGCAAACCTAAATACAACAGTCTCGATGAAGTTGATCCTGAACTTCTCGACACTTTTAAAAAGCTCGGAATATCGCTCGACGAACAGAAAAAATTAGCCGGGGTAGCCGTCGATATTGTAATGGATTCAGTGTCCGTTGCGACTACATTTAAGAAAACCCTGGCCGAAAAAGGAATAATATTCTGTTCGATTTCAGAGGCGATCCATGATCATCCTGAATTAGTAAAAAAGCATCTCGGCACAGTAGTACCCCAAAAAGATAATTTTTATGCAGCGTTAAATTCGGCTGTATTTTCAGACGGTTCTTTCTGTTATATTCCCAAAGGTGTTAAATGCCCGATGGAATTATCTACCTATTTCCGAATCAACCAGGCAGGTACCGGTCAGTTCGAACGAACGCTGGTTATTGCCGATGAAGGAAGTTATGTCAGTTATCTAGAAGGGTGCACAGCCCCTTCCCGTGATGAAAACCAACTACACGCAGCGGTGGTTGAATTGATTGCTCTGGAAAATTCGGAGATTAAATACTCTACGGTTCAAAACTGGTTTCCTGGCGACAAAGAAGGCAAAGGAGGAGTCTTTAATTTCGTTACCAAGCGGGGCATATGTGAAAAGAATGCAAAAATTTCATGGACACAGGTAGAAACCGGTTCGGCTATTACCTGGAAATATCCATCCTGTATACTAAAGGGCGACAATTCTATTGGTGAATTCTATTCGATTGCGGTAACCAACAATTTTCAACAAGCCGACACGGGAACCAAGATGATTCATCTCGGGAAGAATACCAGGAGCACTATTATCTCAAAAGGGATATCAGCAGGTAAGTCGCAAAACAGCTACCGGGGCCTTGTACAGGTGAATAAAAGAGCTGAGAACGCCCGAAATTTTTCTCAATGCGATTCGCTGTTAATGGGCAACGAATGCGGAGCCCATACATTTCCATATATCGAAGCAAAGAATAGAACTGCAAAGATAGAACACGAGGCGACCACCAGTAAAATTGGAGAAGACCAGATATTTTATTGCAATCAGCGGGGCATTAACACCGAAAAGG
>JBPCUI010000234.1:0-9459 GCA_051011235.1 Flavobacteriaceae bacterium | reverse complement strand
CAGTGACCCGTAGGGCGGATTGCTTTCTTTCCTGAGAAAGAGCCCTGCGCGGGGTAATCCCAACAGCCTTCAATCCTTTCTTGTGCTGGGTTTTGTAATTGGGATTTTGTTGTATGTAATTTAGAATAATAGGAAACCACAGCGCATAGGTCTTTCCACTTCCCGTGGGCGCATTTAGCAAACCGTGCTGACCCCTGAGAAAGGCCCTCCAGGTTTTTGTTTGAAAGGGGAAAGGTTGCCATCCCTGGAGCCTGAACCATTGTTCTGCTATGTTGAAAAGCTGATTCAAATCAGTGCATGTGAGATCTAAATGAATTATCTTTGTTTCCTAAAAATAGAACTAAATGCCCATATTAGATCTTTATTATCACAGTGAACAGAAAACGAACCTAGCTCATTTTGCTGCCATCGCTTCGCTGGCGGCTGTTGATGGTGAAGTGAATCCAAGAGAAAAGGCTGTGCTCGACAGGTTTGCCCATAAATTGGGCATTAGTGATGAAGAGTATAAGGAGGTTATGAAGAAATCGAACCAATACCCAATTGAACCTCAGAACGAAGCAGAAAAAAGACTAGAAAGGCTTTACGACCTTTTCAGAATGATTTTCGCGGACCACAACATAGATGATGAGGAAATGGCGTTGCTAAAGAAGTATGCCATTGGCATAGGATTCCCCGTCGGCAAAGTCGATAGACTCATTGAGATGTCCGTGGCTATTTTTACAGGACGTATTGCATTCGATGATTATCTATTGCTTCTCGTTAAGAATAATTACTCCAAGGGAAGGTAATCGTACCAAAGCACATTCTCAGCGCTAATTCTGAAGAGCCATAAATTCCTCGGCTTTCTCCACCATATTCTTACTCCCACAAAAGAAAGGTACGCGCTGGTGAAGCTCAGTGGGTTGTATTTCCATAATTCTACCAAACCCGTCAGTAGCTTTTCCACTGGCCTGTTCGGCTAAAAAAGCCATTGGATTACACTCGTAAAGAAGCCGAAGTTTACCATCCGGCCATAAACTGCTTTCGGGATATAAATAAATACCCCCTTTGATCATGTTTCTATGGAAATCCGCAACCAGGGAACCAATGTATCTGGATGTGTACGGCCTGTCTCCTTCCTCCTCCTGACAGTATTTTATATAATCCTTTACACCCTGTGGAAAATGGATGTAGTTGCCTTCGTTGACAGAATAGAGCTTACCTATTTCCGGGAACTGCATGTTTGGATGAGACAAGTAGAAAGTCCCTATCGCCGGATTGAGAGTAAAACCATTAACTCCATGCCCCGTAGTGTAAACGAGCATAGTCGACGTACCGTAGATAATATAACCTGCGGCAACCTGGTTAATACCTGGTTGCAGAAAATCTTCGAGTTGCACCGGAGTGCCAATTGGTGTGATCCTCCTGAAAATAGAAAAAATGGTTCCAACAGAAACATTAACATCTATGTTCGATGAACCATCCAGTGGATCCATCAGAACTACATACTTGTTCTGATGCTGTTTGTCACTGCTGTTCACTTCAATAAAATCATCCTCTTCTTCAGAACCAATCCCGCATACAATTTCCCTGTTTATTAATGTCTGTATGAACTTTTCATTGGCCAGGACATCAAGTTTTTGCTGGTCTTCTCCCTGTATATTTGTCTCTCCGGCAGCACCGAGAATATCTACCAGGCCAGCTTTATTCACCTCGTGATTCACAACTTTAGCCGCCAGCCGAATAGCATTGAATAATTTAGACAATTCCCCTGAAGAATATTGAAATTCCGTCTGGTTTTCAATAATAAATTCACCAAGAGTAATCTTTTTTTGATGCATGGCTTGAAGCTGTTTTGTTTACCCACAAATATCGGCTATTTTGTGAAACTATATTGTTTTCACAAATCTTATATATTTTAAATATATAACTTTGTGTTTTATTTGTAACAACTATGAATTACACTATTCGGGAGGCTTGCAAAGAAGACATGCCCAGGGTTTTGGAATTGATCAAGGAACTGGCCCGGTTTGAAAAAGAAGCAACGGCGGTAGAGCTAACAGCCGAGGAACTTGTGAATGACGGCTTTGGAAAAAAGAAACTATTTCATTGCTTTGTGGCAGAGGTAAATGAAGTTGTGGAGGGAATGGCCCTGGTATATCCGAGATATTCAACATGGAAGGGTCCGGCTATACATTTGGAGGACCTTGTTATAAACGAAAACGTGAGAGGCAGTGGTCTCGGTACTGCGCTCTTGGATGAGGTTATAAAATACGGATACAAATTAGGCGTTAAACGTATAGGCTGGGAAGTGTTGGATTGGAACGAACCCGCCATTCGATTTTATGAGAGCAAGGGTGCAAATGTACTTCGCGACTGGGATGTTGTACAATTGAATGAAGCGGGGATTCGTAAATACATGGAGAATTTATGAGGATATTTAAATTTGGTGGTGCTTCAGTAAAGGATGCCGAAGCGGTAAGGAACATGGTCCGCGTTTTAAATGAAACGGGCTATGATAATACTTTTGTGGTGGTTTCGGCGATGGGGAAAACAACAAACGCCATGGAGGCAATTGTGAATGCCTATTTTAATGAAAAGGAACAAATTGCTCCAGGAATCGATGAGGTGGTCAGTTTCCATCAAAAAATTTTAGAGGAGCTTTTTGAGGATAAAAACCACGGCGTATACAAAAGAGTACTATCGCTTATTGATGAAGTGAAGGGTTTTCTGGCCTGGAATAAATCTCCTAATTACAATTTTGTATACGATCAGGTTGTCTGTTACGGCGAACTTTTATCGACCCTGATAATCAGCGAATATATGAATGAAGTTGGATTGACAAACACCTGGCTCGATGTTCGAAATCTAATCAAAACCGATTCTAATTACAGGGATGTTAATATCAATTGGGAGAGGACACAGGAACAGGTTTCCCAGAACTTGAAAAAGGACAGATTTTATATTACCCAGGGTTTTTTAGGGAGCGATGACAATAATTTTACCACAACTCTTGGGCGAGAAGGATCGGATTACACGGCGGCAATATTAGCCTACTGCATCAATGCCGAGTCGGTGACAATCTGGAAGGACGTACCCGGCGTGCTAAATGCAGACCCGAGGCATTTTGAGGAAACACAACTCTTAAATAAAATATCATATCGGGAGGCTATTGAACTGGCCTTTTACGGAGCTTCAGTAATCCATCCAAAAACCCTGCAGCCCCTGCAGAGAAAGGAAATTCCTTTATTTGTGAAGTCGTTTTTAAATCCAGGAGGATTGGGAACCATTGTGGGCAAGGGGATGAATATTGAACCTGAGATCCCTTGTTTCATTCTGAAAAAGAATCAGGTCTTGATGAAACTCTCTTCTCTTGATTTCTCATTTATCGTGGAAGATAGCATTGGTGAGCTTTTTAAACTTTTACACGATTACCGTATGAAGGTTGATCTTATCCAGAATTCGGCCATTAGTTTTTCCGTATGCGTTGATAACAAATTTGGAAAACTCGATGAGCTACTAGAAATTCTCAAAGAAAAGTTCAAGGTTGTTCACCATGAAGATGTTTCACTCTACACCATCCGGCATTTTAATTCAGAGGCTATAAAATCTCTTGAAAACGGCCGGGAGGTACTATTAGAACAGAGGGGAAAAGAGACGATCCAGTTGGTTGTAAAGCAAGCTGGCTAACGTATATTTCAAGCGCCCGATAGATTGATCTAATGGCGATTTTCCTATATTTACCCTTCATTTTTTTCACATTATATGGGATTAGTCACTGCCAAAGAGGTGGCCAAGGCTATCAAGCTTGATCGTTACGGCATATTGGGAACTTTTATGGGTTGGATACTCATGAAGATTTCTCAAATGTCGAGTATAAACCGTTTTTATAACAAGCACCAGCATCTCAAAGGACCGGAATTTCTCGATGCGATCATCGAACACTACGAAATAGAATTTGAGATTCCTGAAGAAGATTTTAAAAGATTACCTAAAGATGGATCGTATATCACAATCAGCAATCACCCCTTGGGGGGTATAGACGGCGTTTTGTTGTTAAGGCTGATGCTGGTTCACCGACCGGATTTCAAGATAGTTGCAAATTTCTTGTTGCGGCGTATTGGACCTTTGGAACCGTATATTCTGCCGGTGAATCCGTTTGAGAATCACAAGGAAGTGCAGAGCAGCCTGGCCGGATTTAAGAACGCACTGAATCATTTGCGCGAAGAGCATCCACTGGGGATCTTTCCGGCAGGGGAGGTGTCTACCTATAAAGACGGTAAGCTTATTGTGGACAGGCCTTGGGAGGAAGCCGCAATAAAACTTATCAGGAAGGCAGAAGTGCCTATCGTTCCAATTTACTTTCACGCCAGAAACAGCAAACTTTTTTACAGGTTGTCCAGGATTAATGATGTCTTCAGGACTGCTAAACTGCCTTCCGAACTAATCTCACAGAGGAACAGGGATATCAAGGTGAGGATTGGTCAGCCAATAACAGTTAAAGCGCAGAAAGAGCAAAATAATCTGGAAGAATTCACAGATTTGCTTAGAAAGAAAACCTATATGCTCGCCCATGCTTATGAAAAAGAACGCTTAATAGATCAATTGCCATCCACACTGAAAATACCCAAACCACCACGTCGGATCGCCCAGGCCGTGCGGGCGGAGGTTATTGAAGGAGAAATAGAAAAACTTCGGGAAAAAGACTGCCGCTTACTCCAGAGTAAGAATTACGAAGTGTTCCTGGCTAAACAAAAAGACATGCCATTTATTCTAAAGGAAATTGGCAGGCAACGCGAGCTAACCTTCCGGGCTATAGGAGAAGGCACCAATAATTCGGTGGATTTGGATAAATTTGATTCCTACTACTCTCACCTATTTTTGTGGGATGACAAAGACAAGAAAATCGTCGGTGCTTATCGTATGGGGCTGGGATCCGAAATTTTTGAAAAATACGGTATTGATGGTTTCTATCTTCAGGATCTTTTCGGATTTGAGCCTGAATTGTATAATATGATGAGCCGGTCCATCGAAATGGGAAGGGCGTATATTGTAAAGGAATACCAACAGAAACCCATGCCACTCTTCCTGTTGTGGAAAGGAATTGTGCACACTACGCTTCGGTATCCTGAATACAAATACCTGATCGGGGGTGTTAGTATCAGCAACCAATTCTCCAACTTCTCCAAGTCACTGATGATTGAATTTATGAAGTCTAATTACTGGGATCCTTACGTGGCACAGTATATCAGGCCTAAAAAAGAGTTTAAGGTTAAACTCAATGATGCGGATAAAGAGTTTGTATTTGATGAGACCGAAGCCGATCTCAATAAATTCGACAAGTTAATCGATGAGGTGGAGCCAGGCAGTTTGAGATTACCGGTACTGATTAAGAAGTATATAAAACAAAATGCCAAAGTAGTGGCATTTAATGTAGACCCTCTATTCAATAACGCTGTAGACGGCCTTATGTATATCAAAATTTCCGACTTACCCGAAAGTACCGTCAAACCTGTGATGGAAGAGTTCCAGGCGGAGTTAGAACAGAAGTTTTTGGAGGTTAACGGGAATTCCTAAACAAATTCTTCCTTGATCAGATCATAAACAAAGCCTTTAATGTCCTCTCGTGTATGCAGAAAAGCCTTGTGAATTTCTTCCTCGGTCCCTTGTATCTTGGAAGGGTCTGAAAAATTATGATGAATTCTCACGGCATTCTTCGAAGGGATAAACGGGCAGTTTTCTTTAGCGTGATCGCATACTGTGATGATGTAATCCCATTCGATCCCTTCGTATTCATCAATATTATTTGAAGTATGTCCGGAAATATCAACATCATCCTCTTTCATTATGGCAACAGCTCCTGGATTAAGACCATGCGTCTCAATTCCTGCGCTATAAATATTAGCGTTTCCATGCAAAAAATCTTCCAGGTAACCATGAGCCATTTGACTCCTGCAAGAGTTGCCGGTACATAAGACCAAAATGTTATTCATTTACTAGATTTTGAGAGGGTAAAAATACGAAATTAGATGTTTCCATTATGTTATCTTTAATGCCGTCCCACAATTAGACTACGGCGTTCGAATAGGAGGTTGTCTTTCCACTCTCCATTGAGTTTCCCCACTTTTTCACGATAGCCAATTTTTCTAAAACCAATCTTTTCATGAAGCCTGATACTGCCAGTATTTTCGGGAAAGATCCCGGCTTGCAGGGTCCACAAACCCTCTTTTTCACTTTCAATGATCAGATGTTGCAGGAGTAATTTCCCAATTCCCAATCCCTGAAAAGGATTGCCCACATATACGCTGACCTCAGCCACTCCTCCGTAGACGCAACGACTGGAAACTTCCGATAAGGCCGCCCAGCCGGCCACTATTTCCTCTCGTTCGGCAACTAAACGGCAACTACTAAGATGATTTTGGTCCCATGTCTCATAATTTGGTACGCCGGTCTCAAATGTGGCATAACCTGTAGCAATACCCTGATCGTAGATTTGGGATACAAGCGGCCAATCTGAAGCCAGCATTGGACGTATTTTCACCATGGTTAAAGAATTAGCAACACCCACTACCCGGAGCACTGCCAGCCTCCACTTTTTCGGAAGGTTCGCATACTTCCTTGGCCTTGCAATCAGTTTTATCGACTGCCAGTTTAATAATTAGCTTCTGATCCGAATAGCTGTGATCCGCAACGAACAACTGGGCAGTGTGAAAACTGCTATTGCCGTATTCAAACTTAATCACAGCTTCCGGGTCCATTGGTTTCATATGATGGACCTTTTTCAGAATAGCAAGTGCCTTATAAACGGTTAAGAATTCCTTTTTCTCTCTTTCCCTCGGGCTTTCCCAAAGTTGGATAACAGTTTCCTTCCAGGAGTCTGTACCACTGCCACAATCCACAGAATCTACTGCGACATTTTTGACTTCGGTAATATGATAATTTGCTCCTACAAATACATTTTTTCCGTATTCAAACAGAAGACTTTTATCAGAATGATGCTCTAGTAAGGACAATAATTCTCTGGTGTTCATATTATTTTTTTTAGCAACAGTTGATTTTTGTATTTTCAAAAAACTCATTTAAAGAGTTTTGGATTTCGTTAAAACGATTTAGATTGATACAATAGCATACGCTCTTTCCATCAATTTCGCCTTCAATAAGATCAATACTCTTTAATTCCTTGAGATGTTGAGAAATTGTCGGCTGAGCCAAACCTATTTCTTCAACAAGATCATTACAGATGCACGCCTTCTGACGGCCGATATATTCAAGGATGGCTATTCTGGCAGGATTTGCCAGGACCCTGAAAATATGGGCCAGTTCGTTTTGCCTGCTAGTAAAAATTTGAGTCTTGGTAATTCCCATTACATATTTATATATTGCAATATTACGATAATATTTTAAAAAACAAAAGCCAGACTGTAAAAATCTGGCTAATTTTTTCTAGAACCAGGGCTTTTTGCCTACCTGGTAGGTATTATAAAACTCCTCATCCGATTTGGTAAGGTAGATAATTCCTTCTATCAGCCCGACTAAACCGGTGATCATCAATAAGAAACTTCCAATTAGGAGGCATGTTAAAATAAATCCTACAATAGATACCCCGAGAAGGATAAATCCTTCCTTCTGGTAGCCAAGTATGAACTTGTGGACCCCTAAGGACCCCAGAATTATGGCGAGAACTCCGGCCAGTATTTTCTTGTTATCACCGCCTACGTCTTTCAAACCATCAGTAAACTCACTGGCTGTTTTCTTAGCCTCTTCTTTAAAATCGCTTGCGTTCTCTTCAGCTGCTTCCTGAGCTTCATCAGCTGCTTCTTCCGCTGTTTCCTGAGCTTCTTCTGCAGCTTCTTCCGCTGAATCCTTTGCGTTATCAAAAGCCTCTTCTGCCTTATCGTTGAGATCTTTGTTATCGTCTGACATGCTAGTTTTTTTGTTGGTTAATACTACCGCTAAATGTAGCAATAATTTTCATCGATATAAAATTTTTAATCAACGGAATAATTTCTGTTTACCTGGCTAACTGCCCTGAGATTAAACGCTTATCTTTTGATTTGTGACTCGTACAAATTGATCCACTCCTCTACAGTTATCTTAGAACACAGTTTACTTATTAGCTCATAGGGAATACTCTCTGTCTTTTTAAATCGAATACAACTTTTGCCCATATCCAGTTTGCCCTCTGAATGCCTGGGATATTCAGCAGTAAACCAATCGAGGATTTCTTTACTGGCATAAATTCCGGCATGATAAACAGCGATATAGTTCTTCTGTGAGGCAATATTGAGAAAGGGAAGAGGTAAAGAGGGATTACAATGATAGCCGGACGGATAAATCTCATGAGGTACCACATAGCCAATCATGCCATAGCTAATCATCTCTTTAAACCCCGCTGGTAGTGATTCCTTGATGGCATCTCTTAAACGAGACATTGCTTCTCTTCTGTTTTCGGGAAGTTCAGCTAAATACGCCGCAACTGTTTTGGCATCGGATCTCATCTATTTTTTTGAAAGGATTAATGCTGAAATTAATGAAATAATGAGACCAATGATCATGACCGTCAAAAACATGATCATGGCCATGAAACTGTTTCCATAATCGGGGATTTCGCCTTTATATCCTTCATTGCGCATCACAGTTGAATATTGCTCAAAAAAGTCTGGATTAATCCAACTGAGATATATAAAATCAGCAAGTGCGATCCCAAGCCCAGTTATAATTGAAATAAATAATCCGGTTAGAACTGCTCTCCGGAATCCCATATACCCCTCTCTGACTTTGTCGCGATAATGCTTAATGCCAAGATAGATGATTGATAAACTCGCAATCATACTTATATAACCAATTACTTCCTGGGTAGCAAAATCGAGTCCCTGACCAAAATATAGAGCTAATAGAAAAATGATCAACCCCAGGATAAATCCGTAGGACCCATATTTTATGACTATATTTTTCATAATTATCGGAAGTGTATTATTGGTAATCCCAACATAGTGTTCTGCTAGTGTTTGGCAGATATACTAAAGTACGAAATTGTGTTTTCGCAGGATTTTGTTCACTATGAATACATGTGTCCTTACAGTCCTCCACAATATTTTAGCAAAAATGTGCTTTGATCTTGTCTACAATAGTCTGCGCCAATTTTTCTTTACTCTTCACGGTCCAGCCAGCCACATGAGGACTCAGAATAACACGGTCCGATTTAAGGAGGTATTCTAGTTCAGGAGGAGATCCGCCCTGTTCGAACAGGTTTTCAAAGGAAGATTTTTCGTATTCAAGTACATCTAGTCCGGCACCCTTGATCTTTGCTGATTTTAATGCTGCCACCAGGTCTTTGGTGACAACGCATTTACCCCGGGCTGTATTGAGCAACCAGAAGTTGTTATGAAAAGAATGAATGTATTCTGAATTGACCATGGCCAAAGTTTCCGCGGTTTCCGGTACGTGCAAGCTGAGGATGTCTGATTTCTGAAAGATTTC
>JBPCUI010000233.1:0-4654 GCA_051011235.1 Flavobacteriaceae bacterium | reverse complement strand
TCGGGAACAAAATATGGTTCTCTTATAAGTGGGAGCCAGTTAAATGACTTCCTCTCAATATGGGGCAACAGGTCTTTTACATATAATACTCCAAGGACATTATCCAGGTTTTCAGTAAATACAGGGATCCTTGAATATCCATGTTTATTTATTTCAACGAGTACCTCGGTAAATTTCATCTCTTCACTAAGTGCGAAGATATCTATTCTAGGCCGCATTACCTGCTTGGTATCGGTATTGCCAAATGATACGATCCCTTCCAAAATTTTCTGTTCTTCCCTAGTGGTGTCGCCTTCCGAGGTAAGCTCCAGGGCTTGTGAGAGGTGATCCACACTGAGATTGGATTTCTGTCTGCCTAATTTTTCGTACATAATCCGCGAAACGGTGTTCATTGGCGCACTTAAAGGAGTGAAAATAAAATCCAGGATTTTAAGTGGATAGGCCATAAAATGAGAGAACTGATGCCTGTTTCGATTGGCATAAATCTTAGGTAAGATCTCACCAAACATCAGAATAAGAAAAGTGGCTACAACTACTTCGAGTATAAAGCGCACAGATATATATCCGAATAATTGATAATTGATTGTGGAGAAAATGATGTCTCCAATGGCATTAAACAATAGAACAATGCCAATGTTGATCGCATTATTTGCAACCAAGATAGTTGCGAGCAATTTTTTGGGTTTCTTCAGGAGGCCAACAACAATCTTCCCTTTTGTGGTCTTCTCTTCCTCAATCTCATTGAGTTCTGTAAGTGACAGGCCAAAAAAAGCGACCTCTGCCCCCGAAATAAGCGCCGAACATAGCAGCAACACTAGAAGTATCACAAATTTAAGGGCCAAAGTACCGTCAAATATTGCAAAGCCAGCCAGTAAACTAAGGGGATCATGGTCCAATAGTCAGCTATTTTTGGTCAAAGATTTAAAAGGGAAGGTCGTCTTCCGGTTCCGGTTCATTTTGGGAATGGACTTCCTGTGGACTCTTTGCAGGGGCCGACCCGGCTATGTCTTTTGTTGAAGATTCGGGTGCCGCTGCGGGGTTATCCTGCCTTGTAGTAAGGAAAGTAAAGTCCTGGACATGTACCTCGGTAGTATACCTCATATTTCCGTCTTCCCCTTGCCATTGTCTTGTTTTAAGTCTCCCTTCTACATATATCTTATCTCCTTTATGCAAATACTTCTCGCAGATTTCAGCGGCTTTGTTCCGGACTACAATATTATGCCATTCGGTATTTGTGATTTTCTCGCCTGTCTGCTTGTTGGTATAAGACTCGTTGGTAGCTATTGGGAACCTCCCAATACAGTTTCCACCCTCGAAATAATGTAATTTAACTTCATCTCCCAGATGCCCTATCAGCATCACCTTATTTAATGTTCCACTCATAATTAAAATATTCTGTCAAAAATACGAATTTTTAAATGTTTTAATAAAGTCTGCAATTAGTACCGGAACCGGATATTTTTCTAATTTATCAATTGGAATTCCGTGACTGAAATGATCCCTGGTCTTTATGATCCAAAACTTGGTATAAAGCTTCTGGTGAGACAGATTGTGGATCATTGATTTAGAGTTATTTTCATAAATGCCCTCAATATCATCTACCATCAGCAGCTCCCTGCACCTGGGCAATACCTCCTCGGTTCCTAATTCTTCCAAAGACTCCAGAAGAGGGAATTCATATAAGCGCTTCCATATATCATTTTCTGTGCGTTGTACCAATTGTGTCTTATTATTTGCATCTAGACCGACCAGGTAGTTGAAATAACGTTTTTTTATTTTCGCCTTTTTAATCTTTACCGGCAATATGCTTACGCTGTTTTGGGCTAAAGCCACACATCTCTCGCTTAAAGGGCAGGACCCGCACTTTGGATTTACCGGAGTACAGTTTACGGCCCCGAATTCCATAATCCCCTGGTTGTAATCCCGGATATTCTCCACGTCCATTATTTCCCGGGCGAGACCCTTAAAATATTTACTTCCTTTCGCACTGTTTACAGCCAGATCAATACCAAAATACCGCGATAGTACCCGGTATACATTACCGTCTACAACCGGTTCGGGTTTATCAAAACAAATTGAAGCTATGGCGCTTGCAGTATAATCTCCAATTCCTTTAAGACAAATCAGTTCTTCATAATTTTCGGGGAATTTCCCATCATAATCATTGACAATAGTTCTGGCCGTTGAGTGCAAGTTCCTTGCTCGTGAATAGTAGCCCAATCCCTGCCAGAGTTTAAGGACTTCCTCTTCATCGGCAGCCGCAAGATCCTGTATTTTAGGAAATTGCTCGATAAACTTAAGATAATATGGCACTCCCTGGGCAACACGGGTTTGTTGCAACATTATTTCTGAAAGCCAGATTCTATACGGCTCCTTTGTGTTGCGCCAGGGGAGAACGCGCTTATTTTTCGAATACCAGTTCAAAATTTTCTCAGAAAAAAACATGTTGGAAATAATAAGCGACAAAACTAAGAGTTTATATACTTAAAATTAGTCGATTAAGGCAAATGAATAAATTAAATTTATATATATTTGCAAGCCTGAAAAACTTACAGTAAACTAAAATTAAAACATGACGAAAGCGGATATCGTATCTAGAATCTCAGAAAAACTGGGAATTGAGAAAGGAGATGTACAAGCCACGGTTGAATCATTTATGGAAGAGGTAAAATCTTCACTTGAAAATGGTGATAATGTATACTTGAGAGGCTTTGGCAGCTTTATTATCAAAAAAAGAGCAGAAAAAACAGGAAGGAACATTTCGAAAAACACAACGATAAAGATTCCTGCGCACAATATTCCGGCATTTAAACCTGCCAAGGTATTTGTTGAAGGAGTAAAAAGCAACGTGCGAGTCGAGTAAAACTAACATTGAAAAATAAAGAAAAACCATATGCCGAGTGGTAAAAAAAGAAAAAGACATAAGGTAGCTACTCACAAACGCAAAAAGAGAAGGACCCCTAACCGACATAAGAAAAAGTAGTTGCGATAACTACTTTTTTATTTTATACGTTCATTGACATAGAAATTCCAAACAGGATTTCGGCGGGTTTATACACAACCTGTAACAACTAATGTTTAATCCATCCCGCGATGCGCGGGATCAAAATTGAATCAGGTGAATAGAGAATTAATCGTAAGATCTGATTCTAACGCCGTCGATTTTGCCTTATTAAAAGATGGAAAACTCATTGAACTTCATCGAGATGAAGACGATAATAATTTTAACGTTGGTGATATATTGATCGCCAAAGTTCGCAAACCTGTAACTGGACTCAATGCGGCCTTTGTAAATGTGGGTTATGAAAAAGATGCTTTTTTGCATTATCATGATCTGGGGCCTCAATTGTCGTCCATGTTGAAATTTATTAAACGAGTGAGTATGGGAAAACTCAGAGAGTACTCCCTAAAAAATTTTCCATTTGAAAAAGATATTGATAAGAATGGTAGCATAAATAATGTTATCAAAGCCAATCAATCGCTTTTGGTACAAATTGTAAAGGAACCAATATCTACCAAAGGCCCCCGTATAAGTTCAGAACTTTCCATTGCGGGGCGCTATATAGTTATGGTACCGTTTTCTGATCGTGTCTCTGTTTCCCAGAAAATAGGAAGCAAAGAAGAAAAAGACAGACTTAAACGTCTTGTAAAAAGCATTAAGCCAAAAGGCTTTGGCATCATCATCAGAACAGTTGCAGAAGGCAAAAAAGTAGCAGAGTTAGATAAGGATCTGCAAAACTTGCTGAACAAATGGTCAGCATTATGTAAAAAATTGTATAAAGCGCCAACACCATCGAAGGTATTAGTAGAATTAAATAGAGCATCTTCAATTTTAAGAGATGTGTTTAACGAAACTTTTACCGGCATATTTGTAGATGATGAGACGCTTTATAACCAGATCAAGGATTACGTACACGAAATCGCCCCTGAAAAGGAATCCATTGTAAAGTTGTATAATTCTAAAGTCCCGTTATTCGAAAAATTCGGGATCGAAAGGCAGATTAAAACCTCATTTGGCCGTACGGCCTCTATGAGTAAAGGAGCCTACCTGGTAATAGAACACACCGAAGCGCTACATGTAATTGATGTAAACAGCGGTAATCGTTCGAATAAAGCCAAGAATCAAGAAGATACAGCTTTAGAAGTAAATCTTCTCGCTGCCTCTGAAATCGCAAGACAATTAAGATTGCGAGATATGGGAGGCATCATTGTAGTAGATTTTATCGATATGATAAGAGCGGAGCATCGAAGGAAACTCTTCGATCATCTCCGGGATGAAATGAAAGACGATAGGGCCAAACACAAAATTCTTCCACCCAGTAAATTTGGACTGGTACAGATTACCAGACAACGCGTAAGACCAGAGGTCAATATTAAGACTACTGAGGAAGACCCAAGTGCAAAAGGCAAGGAGGTAGAAGCTCCCATTGTTCTTATCGAGATAATAAATACTGAGTTAGAGAGGATATTAAAGGGCCGGGACAAAGACAAGAGTCTTGTCTTGAATACACATCCCTTTATAGCAGCTTACCTTACTAAAGGATTCCCTTCAATTCGTTCCAAATGGTTTATGGAACATAAGAAATGGGTTAAGATACAACCCAGGGACGCGTACAAATATCTGGAATACCGTTTTAAGGATAAACACGGTAAA
>JBPCUI010000232.1:0-11294 GCA_051011235.1 Flavobacteriaceae bacterium | reverse complement strand
CAAGATGACTGGCGGAAAATGCGGCTGCATGACCATCCTCCTTTTTATAGTTCTTTATTGGTTATTGGGTTATGTGTTTCAGCTGTTCTAGACCCTCCTTCTAAACATTAGTTTATAATCCCCTACTCCTGCCTGTATATATTCGGCAAACCATTACTTTTGCCGGATGGTAAAACAGAAGCAATCTCAGCTAGAATTTGTAGGCCTTATGGCCGCGCTTATGTCTATTGCCGCATTGGCACTGGATGCGCTTTTACCAGCACTGGATGTGATCGGATTGGCGGTAGGTACTTCAATACCTGCCCATAACCAACTGCTCGTAACGCTTTTCTTCTTGGGTTTAGGGACAGGACCTTTACTATTTGGCCCTATTTCAGACAGTATTGGACGTAAACCCGTGGTATATTGGGGTTTTGTACTGTTTATTGTGGCAAGTTATATCTGTGTCTACGCTCCTAATTTTGAGATGATGGTTTTTGGAAGGATCTTACAGGGGATCTCCCTGGCTGCACCCAGGACCATCAGCATTGCCATGATCCGCGATTGTTATAGCGGGGATTACATGGCGCGTATTATTTCTTTTGTCACTGTTGTTTTTATTATTATTCCAATTATCGCGCCTGCCTTGGGCAAAACGATATTTGATTTCTGGGGATGGGAAGCCATCTTTCATATGCAGGTGGTATTTGCTGTTCTGGTTGCTTTCTGGTTTTGGAAGCGTCAGCCCGAAACACTGGAAGTACGGAATCGGAGAAGTTTCCGATTCGGTGTTTTTTATAACGGATACAAAGAACTACTAGGCTACAGGCAAACCATGTTGTTCACGTTTATCTGGGGTTTTATCACCGGTTCATTTTTGGTTTACCTGAGTACCTCACAACAGGTGTTTCAGGAGCAGTACGATCTTAAGGAAGCCTTTCCTTATATTTTTGCTGCACTGGCACTTACTATTGGTACTGCCACTTTACTTAATGGCACGCTGGTAATCAGATACGGGATGTTGCGCATTGTTACGGTAGCGCTGACCGCTTTTGTATTTATTCCGCTGGTCTATATTCTATTGTTTTTTAATTCAGCGAACCCACCTTTTGCGGTGGCACTTACCTTCTTTGCCTTGCAGTTTTTCGCTGTTGGATTTTTATTCGGAAATCTCAGGGCGCTCGCTATGGAACCGGTAGGTCATATGGCGGGTATAGGAGCGGCCATCAGTGGTTTTATCGCAACCATCATGGGGGTACCCATCAGCGCATTTATTGGCAAGTTTGTCACGAATTCCATCTTACCCATGTTTGTGGGCTTCCTTATATGCGGACTTATTTCATTCGCAATACTCGGATATTTCTACAAGGGAAGAAAAGGGATCCGAAGCAGAGGGTAAAATTGTGTATTGGAATTAGTAATTGGAAATTGGGAATTAGTAATTGGAGATTGGAAATTAGTAGTTGTAATCCGTAATCTCCAATCCCCAATCCCTAATCTATAATCTATAATCCCTAATTGTTTATTAGCCCCTGCGTTTCGATCCAGGGTGCTCCTGCCGATCTTAAATCGGCCTCCAGGCCAGGAAAATCAGAATCGACAATAGATTTCAAACTGGCCTTGATTGTCTTCAACTGACTCTTGGCCACGTTTAAGGTCGACTTGTGCATTTCCGTGGGGCCATATGTACTACTGGCCAGCGCTGCTTTTCCTATGAATTCTGCTCTTGTTGGGCTTGGTGCGTTTTTCTCTCCGACTTCCGCTTTGGCCTTGCTCCCATTTAGCTGCTTGTCTAAATTGAGAATTTTTGAACGGGTTTCATATATTTTCTGCGTAAGCTGATCCGATGGAGCGCTGGCTTTCTGTAAAGCGCGCTGCATGGCATCTATCTTTTTCTTACTCTCTTTAAGCACAGTCTGTGTGGCTTTCAGATCTTGCTGAAATGCCTCATGCGACTTTCTAAAAGCGGTTATCTCTTCATAAGACGCGCCTTCCAGCGCTCCTTTAGTCAACGGTATCACCTTAAAGGATTTGGGCGCACCTAATTGCTGCTGCCTACCATCGACCCATTTCTCCATGGTTACCGTATAGTCTCCGGGAGTGGCGATAATATTTAATCTGAAATAGTCCTCTCCACCTTTAGGAGGGTTCAGCACTTCTCCGCTTCTATCTGCTACAGAGAGGTCCCAGTTGACACGGTTAAAGCCTTTTTTATTGCTTCCTTTTACCACCTTTACAACCTTGCCATCACTGTCCTTTACGGTGAGAAGAATGGCAGGCTTTTGCTGGGTCTTTTCCTCTTCCAGCGAATCCCATCCGGGGAATGGAACACTGGTTTTGCCTTTTTCGGCTAATTTCCTGGTCGATGCCAATGTAGGAATTGAATCTTTTAAATAATAAGTAAAGACAGCGCCGAATGCCGGATTCGGAGCCTTGTACTCATTATTTCCCTGACCGTAAATCTCCCCTTTGGGAACATACCAGTAAGCCGGTTTTACATCGAACAGTGTGGCTTCCTGTTGTTTAGTTGCATCAGTGATATCCCGAAGTGGTGAAATATCATCCAGCACATAAAACCCTCTTCCAAAAGAAGCGGCTACCAGATCGTTTTCTCGTCTTTGAATGGTAATATCCCTGATAGAGATTGTGGGCATTCCTCCTTTGAGTTGTGTCCAGCTACCACCACCATTCTTGGTCATATATACTCCAAATTCCGTAGCTGCAAACATCAGGTTCCGGTCAACGTGATCCTGCACCAATCTCCAGGTAAGTAATGTTTTTGGAAGGTTTCCATTAATTGAGGTCCAGGTACGTCCCTTGTCAGTACTCTTAAGCAGGTAGGGCTTAAAATCCCCGTATTTATGATTATCCAACACCAGGTAGACCGTATTTGCATCGTAAAGATCGGCACGTACGTCATTGACAAAAGGTGTAGACGGCAAGCCTCTTACATTGCTCAGCTCCAGCTTGCGCCAGTTTGCGCCGCCGTCTTCGCTCACCTGTAAAATTCCGTCATCAGTTCCGGCATAGAGCAAGCCTTCCTGAACAGGTGACTCGGCCAAAGAAGTAATCGTATTGTAGGTAGACATCGCCAATACATCCCAGGCATTGTCCCAACTTTGCTGTGCACCCATGATTGGCAATGCTAAACGCTCCTGGTCTCTGGTAAGATCTTCAGAAACAGACTGCCAGGAATCTCCTCTGTTTTCAGATTTCCACACACGTTGTGAGGCAAAATACAGCCGGGTTGGTTTATGCGGACTCACCAAAATAGGCGCATCCCAGTTCCAGCGTTCGGCCGGATCGTTAAGGCCGGGTTGTGGCTGAATATAAACCGCTTCACGCGTTGTCTGATCTACACGCCATAGAACTCCCTGTTGAAATTCGCCATAAGTGATATCAGGATTTCCAGGTTCGGTGGCGGATTGGTGTCCATCGGCCGAAAGTGTGATCCACCAGTCCGAATTGTATATTCCACCTAATTTTCTTGTACGGGAAGGACCGCCATGCGATCCGTTGTCCTGCGTACCTCCATAGATATGGTAAAAGGGAGCTGCATCATCTACCGCCACTTTGTAATACTGTGTTACGGGCAGGTTAGATACGTATTTCCAACTCTTTGTGTGATCAAAGCTCTCGTACAGCCCTCCGTCTGTGCCGAATAGCACATAATTAGGATCGGAGGCTTTAAAGCCCATTGCGTGACTGTCTACGTGCTTGCCCTTTTCATTCATATTCTCAAAAGTCTTTCCGTGATCTTCTGAAATTTTGACGTAGTTGTTCATTAAGTATAGTCTGCCATCTTTATGAGGTGAGGCATATAATTCCTGATAGTAATGCGGTCCGGTTCCCCCAGAAACGGTGTTGGACATCTTTGCCCATGACTGCCCGCCGTTTTTAGACATAAACACTCCGCCTTTACGTCTCTCCATTTCGATAGCCGCATAAATAACATCCGGGTTAAAATGACTCATAGCCAAGCCTATTTTTCCCAATCGCTCTTTTGGAATTCCCTGGGTGAGCTTTGTCCAGTTCTCACCACCGTCGGTGCTTTTGTATAAAGCCGTTCCCGGCCCGCCGCCAACTAGTGCCGCCACGTTTCGATGCCGCTGCCATGTAGCTGCATAGAGGACGTCCGGATCGCGGGGATCGATAAGAAGATCCGTAGCTCCGGTCCATTCATTATCACCCGCAAGGGTTTTTTTCCAGGACTCGCCACCGTCTGTCGACTTGTAAACTCCGCGTTCTCCGCCAGCGCTCCAGAGCGGTCCCTGAGCTGCAACCCAAAGGATATTTGAATTGCCCGGGTGCACTATAATTTTAGAAATATGTTCCGATTTGTCAAGACCTTTGCTCTTCCAGGTCTTACCGTCGTCATGGCTCACATAGATTCCATCGCCGAAGCCTACGTGCCGACCGCCAACGTTCTCACCTGTACCCACCCAAAGTGTTCTTGGGTTATTTGGGTCTATGGTAATACAACCTATTGAATAGGAAGCCTGCTTGTCAAAAATAGGCTTCCAAGTAGTAGCCGAATTGGTAGTTTTCCAGACACCGCCGGAACCTACAGCTACATACCAGGTATTTTCATTCGCTGGGTGAATAGCAATATCGGCAATACGGCCTGAAGTAAGAGCCGGTCCGAGATTTCTGAATGCAAGACCATCATATGGGCTTTTTGCTTTTTCCTGCGCAAACGCTTGAGGCACAGTAGATAGGATCAAAAAAAATAACAGAAAATTGGGTAAAAATACTTTCATAAGAGTTAGTGGATTTTAGTCGCGTGAAAGTAACCAAAATCTGCCAACTTAAAAGTTAAGAAATACTAAAAAATGCCTAGTTTAAACTGATTTTAAAGACCGCATCTTTTCCAAAGGCCAAATGAATATTATACCCAGAACAATAAGCTTAAATCACAGGAAGGATAACCAAAAATAATTCGTTACAGCGGTTGGATCTTGGGTTTCAACTTCTTGTAAAGCTTTAACTGATTCTTATTTAATATCGATGTCATTTTTGAAGTTTCTTCTGAGCTGAGTTGCGTCAGCGCACTTTTTTGTGCTTCCGGGGCCAGTGCTTTGTTCTCAATCTCACTTCTCTTCATCAGGTAGGTCGATATGGTATGATGAAAATCAGTTACCTGCTCGATGGTCAGTTCCAGGTCGGCCTGGTACTTATTTAAAAGTAATTGAGCTTCGCGATCGGCCTGGGCCTTATCTAATTGTTGAGCAGAGAGTACACCGCAAAATAATAGGGAAATAGAACTTAAAAATAGTAGTTTCAAATTTTTCATAGTGTTTTATCTATTAACTGATATTTGAGTCAAAAGATACAATTTTTATGCCGTAATTTAGAAAACCAATTTATCTTGCGACAACTTACTCAATCTGATTCTTATCTTTGGCGCTTATGATTATTTGGATAAGTTTTTTGATCCTGATTTTTTGTTTCCTGGCCATTGATCTCGGGATTTTAAACAAGAAGGATCATGTCATCAGGACGCGTGAAGCGGCCTTATGGACAAGCCTGTGGGTGAGTATCGCACTTGGATTCAGCTTTGTAATTCACTGGTTATTCTCATCAAATCTAATAGCTAACCCTACCAATCTGGAAGCCGGTGATGCGGTACTGAAATACATTACCGGTTATCTAATTGAACTTTCGCTGAGCATTGATAACGTCTTTGTAATCGCCATCATTTTCCAGGCTTTTGCTATCCCTGCTATATATCAGCACAGAGTATTATTTTGGGGAATTCTAGGCGCTATAGTTTTCAGGGCCCTGATGATCTTGTTTGGGGTAACACTCATTAACCAGTTCGAGTGGATCATTTATGTATTCGGGGCATTTCTTATCTATACGGCCTTTAAAATGCTGCGCTCCGATAGCTTTGAGTACGATCCGAATAATTCTTTTGTTTTTAAACAGGTAAAAAAGATCTATCCTCTAACCACAACGATCCATGGAAACCAGTTTTTTATGAAGCGCATGGGTCTGAGGGCAGCTACCCCACTTTTTGTAGCGCTTATTGTTATAGAACTAACGGATATCCTTTTTGCGCTAGACAGTATTCCGGCCATACTGGCCATAACGGCAGATCCCTTTCTTGTTTTCAGTTCTAATATTATGGCCATTTTGGGTCTTCGTTCCATGTACTTCCTCGTGAGCAGGATGTTGGCGAAGTTCCGATATATTCATTACAGCCTTGCCGTAATATTGGCATTTGTGGGTGTAAAAATGTTGAGCTCGGGTTACTGGCATATGGATGAATGGATTTCATTAGCCATCATCCTGGTATCCCTGGCAGCAGGTATTGCTACTTCATTAATAATACCCCAAAAAGTTGAAAAAGAGGAATAGATTAACAGTGCAATTTAGCCATCCCTATATATTCCAGGACTTTTAATTCCAAATTTTTATAAGAATCGATTTGTTGTTGAAGCCTGGTCTTCCCCTGTTCGGCCAGAAGGGTTTTATCCTGAAAATTCTGCATCAGCTCCGTGTTGTTACCACGCATATCATCCAGGTGGCGTTTTAATATTTCCAGACGCTGATAAAGAGTGAGCGTTTTGGGTTCACACATATACGAATTCAACTTTGTTCTCAGTGATAATAAGTTCTTGTTAATTCGCTCTAGTCGTAAAACGGCGGTGTCACTGCTTGCGGGCCTGGGAGCTCTTGGAACTGAATCTGATGTTGTCATATGAGGTAGATTTTGAGGAGTTGTGTGAATGTATACCGACTTTAAAGTACGAAATTTCGACTAATTTTTTTGGGTTTGCACCCTTCCTGATCAGACTTTAACTATTATTTAGCAGCAAGTTTACATTTTCGTAAAATTTTTTCAAGCTGCGAAACATGATGGAAACGCGCATTACTAGAGCCCGTATAAAATGAACGGTACAATAAAAAGATCTATTGCGCGGAGATGTGAATATTCGATGAAATGTGTGCTGAGTGCCTGGACCATATCCGGCCCTGGTAATTTTATTCCTCCTGGTCTTCTTCGGCCTGAATGTCGGCTATCACTTTGTCCCATTTATAAGAAAATGGGGATCTGTATAATTCTTTTAGTAACCTTCTTCGCTTGCGATCAGAAATATCGAGTGTATCTATAATCTGCCGTCGTTCTATAATGGTAGCCTGGCGATCAGTTTTTAATTGGAGACGTTCTTCGGCAGGGAGGACCAATTCCGGTTCGTATTGCGCCAGAACAGTGTGTTTTTTTACCTTGATTTTCTTATCCGAAGCTTCTCTGAAACTCTGCTGAGCATTAGAATAGAAAGAACCTGCACCAACGACAAAGCACAGCGACAACAGAAATTTTTTACTACAAGGCCCCATTTTCAATCTATAGTGTTCAACGGCACAATATATGAATTATAGAAGGCATAAGGTATTGAAATTTAAGCTTCTAAAGCAATTTCAACGAATTTTTAATACCTTTTGTCCGATCTGTAAGAAATGTATTAAGCCGAATATTGTAGAAGGCGTGTAATGAATACGATAGAACATCGTCCTAAGCCTTAAGCGAAAAGCTGAATTGCAGCATTTAGTTAATTAATGGGAAAGAATATAAACTGATGAAAAGACTCTTTTTAATATTGATTATTGCTTTGCTAAACACCGGGCAGCTAAGTGCCCAGGCCACCTTTGAATCGGCAGAGATAAGTTTTTTGTTTGTGTCTAAAGACGTGGATGGAACCATAGGCGGATTTGAGTCGGACTCAGAAATACATCTGGATGACCTGACTAACTCACGCATAAATGGTTCGGTTGCTGTAGAATCACTCAAGACAGGAATATTTCTCAGGGACTGGTCTCTTAAAAGTGGTAAATATTTTGATGAGGATGAATTTCCCCGAATCAGTTTTGAAAGCACATCGGTGGTTGAAAGAGACAACGGATTCAAAGTAAGTGGTAAGTTGACCATTAAAGGTACTTCTAAAAATATAGCTGTCGATTTTGTGAGGAACGGCAACCAGATGACAGGAAAAATTACGCTTTATTCCTCAGACTACGGGATCAATATTAAAAGTAAGAGGGAAGACAATTTGGTCGAGGTTGAGCTAGTCTTAAATCTAAGACCATAAACCCGGTCAAGTTTCTACTCAGGGTTTAATTTCTCTTTACCAAAGAGTATTCTGTAGATCTTTGGGACTCCCCAGTTGCCAAGCGGGAAATACCATGCAAAGAACAAGGCCATTGCCAGTGAAAAATTCCTGGCGGTAAAATACTGATCTATCAGATTTCCAGGATACGCATAAGAAGTCTGAAAGGCATAACCGCTAAATTCCAGCAGGCACATGGCAATGAGTCCGTATGCGTATTGCATATGAACTGGCAGGCCTCGCAATAGAAGTGAAATGGGCACCATATAGATAATGTAAACCGTAATTACCTGCCACCAATAGGTAAAGCGGGCAATGGAGAGTTCCTGTCCTACCCAGTTCATTACCGATCCCCAGAGGAAATATACAAGGGCATAGGTAAGTATCAATTTGATGTCTACACTAAGCTTTGCCCTGGCCCAAAGTAAGAAGGATCTCATTTTTATTATCTGGCGGCTAATTTTTTGTCGATCAGTTCAATTGCTTGGACAACGGTCAGCATCTGGTCCATATCCTCATTTTCCAAAATAATATCAAACTTGTCTTCCACATCCAAAACGATATCTACGAGATGGGCAGAATTAATATTCAGCTCCTGAACAAAATGACTTTGGGGAGTCACTTGATTCACATCGACATCTTCGGGCAAATAGGGTTTTATGATATTAATTAACTCATCATAACGTTTCTGTTCTTTCATAGCAATATCAGTCGTTAAACGCCTTAAAAATAACACAAGCATTTACATCACCAAAACCGAAACTGGCTTTTGCCGCTATTTTAGGAGCGAGATCTATAGTTTGGCTCGGAATACGATCCGGACTAATCACCATTTCTATTTCCGGGTGCAAATCTTCACAATTGACATTGCCAAATATTTTACCCTGCTTCAGTTGTAGCACCACCCCTACGCATTCCATGCTTCCGGCAGCGGCCAGCCCGTGTCCCAAAGTGCTTTTAAAAGTATTAATTATGGGAAAGTCACGCCCTTTCAAGCCCAGTGCCCTACTCCAATTACGAATCTCCTCAGGATCTTTAATCGTAGCAGTGAGATGGCCGTTAATAGTGTCTATTTCGCCTGGATTGATCATTGAATGCCTAATTGCATCACGAATACAGCGCTGAACCGCTATACTATTCGGAGCTGTTAAGCTTCCCCCTTTCCTTTGACCGCCACTATTTACAGAACCGCCCAAAACTTCGGCATAGATCTTTGCACCACGGGATCTTGCACTTTCCAGGGATTCAATTACCATGGCGCCGGCACCGCTGGCGGGAACAAAACCAGTCGCTGATGCACTCATAGGCCGGCTCGCCTTCTCAGGTTTCTCGTTATATTTTCTGGGGAGTATTCGCATAGCATCAAAACCACCCCAGACGTAGGGGCCGCTGTCGCTGCAACTACCCACTAAAACCCGCTTTGTCTTTCCCTGTACAATCCTATCATAGGCCATTAAAATGCTTTCCGTGCCTGTACTACAAGCCGATGAATTAGTTGTTACCTGGTTTCCACAACCCAATACACCTCCCAGATATGCACTGATACCACTCGCCATAGTCTGCACTACAGTAGTGCTTCCTACTCTGCGCACCTGGCCTTCATCGACCAGATATATAGCCTCCCGGAATTTGTCTACACCTAGTATACCGGTTCCAAATATTATTCCACTCTCCCAATCGGGTTCTTCAGTTTTTTCCTTGATGGTCAGGCCAGCATCCAACCACGCATCTTTCCCTGCGATGACACCGTAAATGATTCCGCTTGCTTTTAATCCTCTCTGTTGAAGCGATGTAAAGTAATTATTAATATAATCTTTTTCAATTAATGGAAAACCAGCAATTTGACACCCAAATTTTAATTCTTCTAACTCTGGAATATGACGAACGCCGCTTATACCACGGTCGAGGCTCTTGCCGTAATCGGCCAGATTTATTCCATTGGGCGCACAAATTCCCATTCCGGTAATTACTACCCTAGTTTTCATTAGTCTGAGATTTCAACATGCCAGATAATACGCCTTTGCAGATCAGCTTGTTTCCGGCACTGATCATTTTAACGCGACACTTTAATTTTCCGAATCTGAAATAGATTTTTTCCGATCTCACTTCAACAGTTTCCCCGGGCAGTACCGGATGATAGAATTCCATCTCTGAGCTGGTAAACGCCATGATGCTGTTCTGTTGTTTTTCCTTAAGCAAATAGATCCCTAAACAAACCAGTCCGATTTGCGCACAGCATTCTGTCAGGATTACTCCGGGGGTTATTGGCAAATTTTTGAAATGACCGCGATAGAAGTCCAGTTCTTTTTTAAAGGTATAGCCACCATAAGCCCCTTCATCGTTGACTTCAAACAGTTCGTCCACGAATAAAAATGGTTCGCAATACGGAAGTTCTTCAATGATCTCCTTGTACTTCATCCGCTATAATAAACTTTCCCCTCCATCGACCTTAATAACCGTGCCTGTAATCCAATTCGCTTCTTCCAGGCAAAGCAGGTATACGGCATTGGCAACATCTTCTGGCCTGGTGAGACGGCCATTCGGATTTCTTTGGATCGCCACTTTCTTAATTTTTTCGCTCCGAGGTATTCTGCGAAAAGACTCCGTATCAGTAACCCCTGCCTGGATGCAATTTGCCTTTATCCCTAAGGGAGCAAATTCCAGAGCGATGCTTCGCACAATTGCCTCCAAAGCACATTTCGCCGCCGATACGGCCGCGTAGTACGGCAAGGCTTTTGTATTCCCTTCGCTGGTAAAAGCAATGATCCTCGTATCTGAAGAAAATAGCTCGTGTTCATGAAGTAACTTGGTCCAATCGTATAAACTGATGGCCATCGCATTGACAGTCAGTTGCAAGTCGGCCCCTTCCAGTGGATCTCCCTTGCCTGCCAGCATGGGTTTGAGGTGGCCTTTGGCAATGCTGTGTACCAATACACTTATCTTCTCCCCGGCAGGAATAATTTTTTCAATTTGTGCAATGAGTTCATTTCTACTCTGGTTGTTTAGTGCATCGGCATTAAAATTATGAACTACCACACCTCCGGCCCTTAAGCTCTTGAAGTTCTTGTCCAAAACAGTAAGATCTGTCTTGCGATCGCGATGAACGGCAAGGATACTATATCCATTTTCACCCAATTTACGAACAGTGGCAAAACCTAAACCTTTGCTACCACCCAGTACAAGTGCCCATCTGGTCTTTTTCAT
>JBPCUI010000231.1:0-3489 GCA_051011235.1 Flavobacteriaceae bacterium | reverse complement strand
TACTTATTCTTAAGTTCTGTCATGGAGCTTTCAATATCCACCCGGTAGGTTTCAGACAGTTTTTTAAGTTCTGCTTGTGCAGCAATCATTTCAGGCATTTCGGCCAAAAGATCAGATACGTTAATGTGGGCTACTTTGCTCTGCGCATTAACAAAACTGGTAGCGGCCAACATAAATACCAGTGCTATTACTACCTTTTTCAACTTTCTCATGATTTTCAATTTACTTTTTGAGTGTTAATTTCTATAATTAGTTTATGGTGTCTTTGGCTTGCTCCTTAAGCTTATTCCGCTCTTCTAACTTCGCCTGTTTTTTCGCTTCTCTCTCTTCTAATAACTTTTTACGTCTCTCTTCATAAGCCTTTTTCCGCTCCTCTCTCAATTTCAGAGCTTCAGCTCGTTTCTCATCGGTGGTTTTTTGCCTTGCGTCCTTAGCCTGTTCCGCCTTTTCCTGACGCTCTTTCAGCGCATCACTGATCTCCTCTTCCGCTTCTTCAGCTTCAAATTCTTCCAATCTTGTATTAGCTTTCTCTTTGGGCTTACTGACCTTTCTTGTCCGTGCTATCCCTCTAAGAACCAGTTCACTAATATCGTGTCTTTTTTCGGAGTACAACATTACAACATCTGCTGATTTATCGAAAATAAAATCGTATTTTTTATTGGTTCCTATCTTCTGTACCTCGTTGAAAACCTGGTCTTGAATAGGCTGAATCAATCTTCGTTTTTGAAGTACAAGGTCACCTTGTGGTCCAAATCGATCCTGCTGATATTCCAGCACTTCCTTTTCGAGGATCTGTATTTCCTCTTCCCTCTCTGAAATCAATTCATCCGTCAATAAAACTTTTTCAGCCATGAGATCTTTCTTCATCTGATCTACCACACCTACTCTCTGCTCGATCTCAATTTTCCATTTCTGGACTTTACCTTCAAGTTGTTCACTTGCTTCCCGATACTCCTCCACATTCTCCAGGATATACTCCATATCTACATAAGCGATCCTGACACCCCGTTGTGAAAAAGCTTTAGAAACCAGGAAAACGGCGGCCAAAATTAAAAGAACTTTTGTTTTCATTGCTATTTCGATTTTAACATAGAAAATATCGTGCCAAAAATACCAAATCTTTTAAAATGAGTAGTTTACCTAACGGTTGTTTGGAAAATGCCCCTTTTACTAAAACTGTTGCCCTATTATGAAATGGGTCTGCCAGCCACTCGGACCCAGTCCCGCAGACTGTGGTCTCAAGTCTTCATCAAATCCGTAGCCGAAGTCTATTCCCAAAAGACCGAAGGCCGGCATAAAAATACGCAGTCCTACTCCGGCCGATCTTTTTATTTCAAACGGATTATATTCCTGAAAATTGTTAAAAGAATTACCAGCCTCTAAAAAACCCAGTGCATATATGGACGCTGAGGGTTTTAAAGTCAATGGATATCGAAGTTCTAATGAATATTTATTATAAACAATTCCGCCCTCCTGCTGACCAGTCACCGGATCTATCGGAGTAAGTGAATTATTCTCATATCCCCTCAACTGTATTGTCTCACGGCCATCAAGCGTAAAGGTATTGCCCAGGCCATCTCCTCCGAGGAAGAAACGCTCAAAAGGTACCTTACCCACGTCCGGGTTGTAGCTACCAAGGAAGCCAAATTCCAGATTTGTACGCAGTACCAGTTTGCCCACCAGCCTTGTGTACCAGTCTCCCCGAAACTTGATCTTGTAAAATTCTAACCATTTGAACCGTTCCTGATCCACTGCTTCCAATTCTGCAGTCTCCTCTACTGTTAATGGACGTTGAGTACGAAGCTCAACCAACTCTTCACTTCGCTCCTTCAGGGCGGCAAAATCTTTACTGCTGAAAAGAGAATAAGGTGGCGTAAATTTTCCGGTTACCTCAAATACAGATCCCGTGAGCGGGAATATTCGACCCGGTCCGGCAGAACTTCTCGAAATACCAATTGTATAACCTATTTCATTCACATTACCGTTACCGAAATTAAAAAGTCCGGTTTGGTAGTTCTTAAAACTATATAATTGATAGCCTAATGAATGGGATAACGTGAAAAAATCATCCGGCCATTGAACTCGCTTTGCAAGTCCAAAATTGATACCTGTGATCGAAAACTGCTGATCTTTATTTACCTGTACCCTCCCGTTGTTGTCAAACGTGGCCAAGAACTGTTGTGTACGGGAAAGGGACGTACTAAATCGGACCGGTTTTTTACCCCCAAGCCACGGTTCTGCAAAACTGAGGCTGTATACCCTAAACGTCCGGCTAACCTGCAATCTAAGTGCGAAGGTCTGACCATCACCCATCGGCACAGGTTTATACGCCTTTTTATTAAAGATGTTTTGAATGGAGAAATTGTTAAAGGAAAGCCCGAGAGTCCCTATAAATCCACCACCTCCATAGCCTCCCTGTAGCTCAATCTGGCTGGATCCTGACTCTACCAGGCTGTAAGCCAGATCCACCGTTCCCGCATTCGGATCGGGATTCTGAATATCAGGTGAGATTTGTTCCGCGTCAAAGAACCCTAATTGCCCGAGCTCGCGTATGCTCCTCACTATATTTTCCTTACTGTACTTCTGGCCGGGGCGTGTGCGAAGTTCCCTAAATATAACGTGGTCATTTGTCTTGTCGTTTCCACTAACCGTAACATGGTCTAAAAAGGTTTCCTTTCCTTCAATTATCCTGATTTCAAAATTGATGGTATCATTCTGTGCCGATACCTCTACCGGGTTGATCTGGGAAAAGAGATAGCCGTTGTTCTGGTATAAGTTGGTAAGGTCATCTGCATCTGGTTTTGAATCGTCAGCTATACGTTCCCTAAGCAGGACCCCGTTGTATGTAGCTCCTTTTTTAATGCCCAAACGTTGGCTGAGTTGTCGATCCGTATACACCGAATTCCCTACAAAGTTTACATCTCCGAAGTAATACTTATTTCCTTCCTCGACCTTAATCTTTATATCTATGTTCCGGTCGTTAACATTTATCGTACTGTCTGAGAGTATACGCGCATCTCTATAGCCATTTTCAGCATATTTGTCAATAAAGGATGAAAGATCTTCCTTGTAATCTTCATCTATATACTTTGATTTTTTCCAAAACCGCCAGAATTGTTTCTCCTTCGTATTTTTTAAGGACTTTTTGAGTTTGTTATTAGATATCTGCTCATTTCCCACGAATTCGATATTTCGAACCTTTACTTTATCCCCCTTGTTGACATTGATAACCATGCTCTGCGCATTAGTCTCCGTGGTGTCTGCAGCAGTAGCGATAATAACCTCAGTATTAAAAAACCCCTGTTTTTTGTATTTGTTCTGCAGGTAATTTCGCGTATTCGAAATTAGACTTTCAGTGATCTTCTTTCCCTTTTTCAGGTCCGTATCCTGTACAATGTCGTCTACTTTTCCTTTTTTAACCCCGTATATAGTAACCTTAGAAAGCGTGGGTCTTTCCAATATATTGAGTTCCAGGAAAACTTTATCATC
>JBPCUI010000230.1:0-5693 GCA_051011235.1 Flavobacteriaceae bacterium | reverse complement strand
GCAATGAATTGCTCATGCTCGGAAAAGCGTAATCAAAAATCCCCGGTTTTTACAAGCCGGGGATTTTACGTTCTAAACTATATGTTTGAGAAGATCAAAACAAGGGCATCGCTTACATCGGTCATTTTCAGATTTTTTGTAATCCTTGCAACACTTCTCTTTGAACCCTTTTTTCTGAATTTTTTTTAGATACTTCTTTCTGTGGGCTACGAGAATTTTCAGAGCTTTTCTCCGGCTACCCTTTGACATCTCTTTATTTCCCATTTTAATGGCTTGTGAGTGAAAACAAGAGAAATCAATTTCTTATTGGGCAGTATCTGCAGCGGCGCTTTCGACAGTAATCAGTTGTACATCTCTGTCAAATAAATACAAACCGCCTTTATCATTTCCAATAAGGTTGATCTTGTCCAGAATTGTACGTGCCAGCGCTTCTTCTTCGATTTGTTCAGCGACATACCACTGTAAGAAATTATGAGTCGCATAATCTTTTTCAGCCAAGGCTACATGCACCAATTCATTAATAGCTTTTGACACAAAAATTTCATGATCATAAAGCTGCTGGAACATTTTTTGAAATGTCCCAAAATCCATATCCGGGGCACTAAGTTCAGAGATATGGGCATGGCCTCCACGCTCATTGACATATTTAACCAACTTGAGCATATGCATTCGCTCCTCATCGGAATGTTTATACATAAATAGTGATATTCCTTCCAGGCCCTTTGTTTCTGCCCAGCATGCCATGGATAAATATACTTGCGAAGATTCTGCTTCTATTCGGATTTGGGCGTTCAGCGCCTTTTCCATTTTTGAGGTTAACATAGCGTTCTAATTTATGTTAAAGGTACATAATCTGACTCTTGTGTACTATAACAATGATCAGCGGATTACGACCTATTTATCTTCCTTAATTGATGGTTTCTCCATTGCCCACTTCGGAATCGTCCGGGTTTACGAAAACCAATTTTCCATCCGAATTTTGCGTCATCAATATCATGCCTTCGCTATTAACTCCCCTCAGCGGTCTTGGCGCGAGATTTATGACAACAGTGACTTTTTTACCAACAATATCCTGGGGATCAAAATCTTCCGCAATCCCGGAAACAATCGTCCGTGTATCTAAACCGGTATCTACTTTTAAGACTAAAAGCTTTTTAGTTTTCGGCATTTTTTCTGCCTCTGTAATCGTGCCTACACGAAGATCTAATTTGCTAAAATCTTCAAATGTAATAGTGTCTTTCTGTGGCATCAGTTTCGTATTTTTATTCTCATTGGCCGCTTTAGTAGCCATTAATTTGTCTAGTTGTAATTGAATTTCAGCATCTTCTATTTTTCGAAACACAAGTTCACTTTTCCCAAGCACATGCCCTTGAGGGATCAATGTGGTTAGTTCTGATACTTCTCCCCAACCTTTTTGTTCTGTCAGCTGATCCATAGAAAGGATTCGCTTCAATTTTTTTGCTGTAAAAGGAAGCAACGGCTCGCTTAGCACTGCCAGCGCTGCGGTGATCTGGATAGCAACATGCAGAATGGTTTCTACTCGCGCTTTATCTTCTTTTATCACTTTCCAAGGTTCTTCCTCGGCCAGATATTTATTTCCTAGTCGGGCTAAATTCATAAGCTCCTGGGAAGCTTCTCTGAACCTGTATCGTTCAATAGAATCCTCAATTTTACCCGGATAGTTTTTTAATTCTGCGAGAACCTCCTTATCTGACTCGGAGAACGAATTTGATGCTGGGACAACCCCATTAAAATATTTGTGTGTGAGCACCAGGACCCTATTGACAAAGTTGCCAAAAATGGCAACCAGCTCATTGTTATTTCGCGCCTGGAAATCCTTCCAGGTGAAATCATTATCCTTAGTTTCTGGTGCATTAGCAGTTAGCGTATATCGCAAAGTGTCCTCTAATCCCGGAAATTCTTCGAGGTATTCGTGCAACCATACGGCCCAATTTTTTGAAGTTGATAATTTATTTCCTTCGAGATTCAGAAATTCATTTGCAGGCACATTGTCGGGAAGTACGTAGTCTCCATGTGCTCTTAGCATGCGGGGAAAAATGATACAGTGAAAAACGATATTATCCTTGCCAATAAAATGAACTAGTTTGGTGTTTTTATCTTTCCAATAAGGTTCCCAGTCGACCCCTTTTTGCGCTGCCCATTCCTTTGTGGACGAAATATATCCAATTGGTGCATCAAACCAGACATAAAGTACTTTCCCTGCAGCCTCCTTTAGCGGAACAGGAATTCCCCAATCCAAATCCCGGGTTACGGCTCTTGGTTTTAAGCCGTCATCGATCCAGGATTTACATTGCCCGTACACATTAGTTTTCCAATCTGATTTATGTCCGTCTATGATCCATTCTTTTAGAAAATCATTGTACTGATCCAGAGGGAGGTACCAATGCTTGGTCTCTTTTAAACTGGGTTTAGAACCACTGATGGTCGACTTAGGATTGATAAGATCCATGGCATTAAGTGAAGTACCGCAATTTTCGCATTGATCTCCATAGGCTTCATCATGCCCACAATTAGGACAAGTTCCTACAACAAATCGATCTGCTAAAAATTGCTGTGCTTCTTCATCAAACAATTGAGCGGAAGTTTCCTCAATAAATTTCCCATTTGAATGCAGGGTTTTGAAAAAATCAGACGCTGTTTCATGATGAATTGGCGCTGAGGTCCTGGAATAGTTATCGAAAGTAATCCCGAAATCAAGAAAGGATTTTTCAATGATCGCATGGTATTTGTCTATGACTTCTTTGGGCGTAACACCTTCTTTTTTGGCCTTCATAGGGATGGCTACGCCGTGCTCATCGCTTCCGCAAACAAACAAAACATCCTGACCACGAAGCCTGAGATAGCGGGCGTAGATATCTGCAGGAACATAAACTCCAGCCAAATGACCAATATGAATGGGTCCATTTGTGTATGGCAATGCCGCTGTTATTGTTATTCTCTCGGGATAGTTTGCGTCGCTCACTACGTATTCTTCTTAAGGCACAAAAGTAACTATTTTGATGCTAGACCTTATGAATTCTAGTATGCTTTGGTGATTATTTGGACAACGGTTTATCGAATAAAGGGTGCGACATGTACTTTATAAGTATTTTCTTACGTTTAATAGAAAACTTAAGCTTTTTAATCATGAGTATACATTTACCAAAAAAGAAAATCGAATTATCGAATGAAACCTCTTCTAGTTCGGAAAAAATAGAAATTGCGAAAGTAGAAATTAAGGATGAAATGAAGTCGGGTGATACGGCCCGTGTTTACAAGGATAAACAACATCGTGTAAAAAAAGAATTAAACTTTCAGACCCCTAAATCCAAAGGAAAAATAGCATAAAACTCGCAAGAAGGATGTTGTTCATCGAAATTAGACACATCTGAATGTTATTGGTCGAAAATTTTGATAATTCTCAATAGAAATAAGTAATTTCCTACAAAATTAATTACCCAATCTTATCAATTAATATAATGTACCAGGAAGCTACAAGTTTGTGCGAGAACCGAAACAATCTTAAAAGCATCGATTTAGATACTTTAAAATAAGCAGGCCCTTATCGGGCCTAGTCTTGTTTGGCTTTAATCTTGGTTAAATTTCAAGTTTACCCCGGGAATTACCTCAATGTAACAAAACATCAAGGGAACCCCGGGGTTTTTGTGGGGCATTAACTAACCATGACCGATTTGGCCAATTTCCTGTCTTGAACTTGAATTCGATAAATGTATTTTCCTGAAGATAGATGCTCAGGGATATTCGATTGAATATCTATTTCTGCAGAACCTTCAAGCATCATTTCATTATAGATTGTTCCAACTTTCTGTCCAATAATATTGAACAAGGTGATATCAACGTGCGCCGTAAATGGTAATTCCAGATAGATATACGGGCTACCACTTTGCGGATAGAAGGGTTTATGTACAATAGCATCCAGCATATCTGGTGAAGGATTGTCAGGTACGGGTGGTTCGTCGGGCATCGGAGGCGTAGGTGGATCATCGCTATATGCGATATCCGGGAATTCTACACCACTACAATTAAATCCAAGATTAATTGGATTATAGGCGTGACCCAATAAATGTTGTTCAACCAAAGGTATAGGGACACATAACCACTCAGCTAATACAGTGGCGTATAAATCTCTAAAATCCATGGTATATTCCAGGTTCCCCCGGCTATTGGGAGTATCTAGTGCCGGATGTTCTCCAACGAATGCACTTCCATTAAGACCCGATCCAAAGAACAAAGTTGGCGCAGCTTTTCCATGATCCGTTCCATTGGATCCATTTTCGAAGATTCTACGCCCAAATTCTGAGAACGTCATACTTAGTACTTTGCTATCCTGCTCAGTAAAAGTCAGATCTTCGTAAAAATTGCTGATCGCTATGGAAAGATTAGACATCAAACGTTCATGTGCTAAAGGTTGGTTTCCGTGTGTATCAAAACCTCCCATGGAGATCATGTAGACTTTGGTACCTAAGTTTCCTTTAATTAAACGGGCTAATAAAGCCAATTGCCGGGCAAAACCATTGTCTTGATATTCTACCTGGTTTTGTCCGCGTTCATACGCTTCATGAATCAATCCTGAATATTCATAGGTTGTATTTGCAACTCCTCTTAAAAATCTTAATTGATCCCCATACATACATGGATCAAACAATGATTCATCCAGGCTGTATTGCACACCGCTTTCGGCAATTTCTTCTAATTGGTCAATATTGGAGGTGACAAAAGCATAATTCGTTTCTTCGCCTTGAAAGACTAAACTTCCAAAATTCCCTATTTGAATCGCAGCGGGAGCAACCGGCGGATTGATCAGGTAATCAGGGTACAGTTCTTCAAAGTGACGCCCCATCCATCCGGTGTTCAAACCAGTAAAACCGGTAGTAGTGAGGTCTGTATTTGCGTATATATCTGAACCTGTAAAATGAGATAAACTTTGGTTTTCATAACCAACACCATGAACAGCCTTGAACTCACCATCACCCCACATAGCTTCAAGGGAATTCATGTAGGTAGGCACTCCAAATTCATCTGTCAGTTTAAGAATCTTACTTTCAGGGATATATATGTTAGGCCGAGCATTGGCATAGGTATCGTATTGTTCAATTGGGATCACGGTACTCAACCCATCGTTTCCTCCGGAAAGCCTGATCAGAATCAGAATACTATCCGCAGCAGAATTAGCTATAGCTGCAGTGAGCGGAGAGGGTGCGGAGGCAGTCAACATTTGACTTCCCAGCATCATTGATCCGGAACCTGCTATACCCAAAGCCTGGAGAAAGGAACGTCTGCTCCAGTATTTGTGCTCTTCGTCGTGGGCATGTTGATCATTATTGTTAAAAGGAATATGATTTTGGCACATAAGGCTAAGTTTATTTTAGTTGAAATTCGGGTTGTCTTGACAAATGCATAAGCAAAAGAAATACCTGCGATGGAACTTCAGCACTTACGGCGAGCATCCAAAGGCTTAAACCTCCGGGTATATAATCCGGTCCGTAATAGTTCTCCGGAACATCCTCGATTTTAAAAACAGACATTGCATTTTCAAAATCCTGATCGGTTAGAAGTCCTTTTGGCGTAAATTTTTCTACAATGGCTCTTACCACTGTTTCAGGATTTGAGGTATTACTATCTCCAGGTCCTACAGCATCCATGGCCAGGGTCCTGAATTGTTCTGCATTGTT
>JBPCUI010000229.1:0-4076 GCA_051011235.1 Flavobacteriaceae bacterium | reverse complement strand
CAGTTTTTTGGTACCTCGGGAAGACGATAGTACGATCAACCATTTTGCACAGAAGGTAAAAGAATTGCACCGATTAAAATCTACCAAGCTCAATGCAATGATCCGCTATATTGATAATAGAAGCAAGTGTAGAAATATTCAATTATTGAACTACTTTGGTGAATTAAAAAAAGAAAACTGCGGTCAATGCGATGTTTGCCAGGAAAAATCAATAAATAATAATAGCCGCAACCAGGAGCATATGGAGCGGGATATCCTCGGGCTGTTGGCTATAGAGAAGCAGACTTCCCGCCAATTGATAAGTTGTTTGCCCTATAAGGAGAACGATATACTAATTATGTTGCAAAAATTGCTTGAAGAAGAATTGATCGCCGTAAATTCGAGTAACGAATACCTGAAACTTACATGAGAGAATTGAGAATTGTTTTTATGGGAACACCAGATTTTGCTGTGGCAACATTAGAAAAGATTGTCTCCTCCTCCCATAATATCGTTGGAGTAATAACGGCACCCGATAAGCCAGCCGGTCGTGGCAGGAAACTATCCTCATCTGCTGTTAAGAAATTTGCACTGGCCAGGGAACTGACGGTCCTTCAGCCTGCCAGGCTACGCGATCCTGAATTTCTGGAAAATCTAAGTTCGCTTAAAGCCAATCTTTTTGTAGTTGTCGCTTTTAGAATGTTGCCCGAAGTAGTATGGCAACTGCCGGAATACGGTACTTTCAACCTGCACGCCTCGCTTCTACCTCAGTACAGGGGTGCGGCGCCGATCAACTGGGCTGTGATCAATGGAGAAAAGGAAACAGGCGTTACCACTTTCTATATCAACGAGAAGATTGATACCGGAGAAATCATTCTGCAGGAGAAAACATCGATAAGTCCGGCTGAAACAGCTGGTGATGTACACGACAGATTGATGGAATTAGGGGCAGAACTGGTAATGAAGACCATTGATCTAATTGCATCGGACAACGTTAATACTCAAATACAGCCAGAGGCACCGGACTTGAAGTCAGCACCGAAGATCCAAAAAGCTAGCTGTCGTATCGACTGGAATAGTTCGGCCAAAGACATCTGTAATCATATAAGGGGTCTTAGTCCTTATCCGGGTGCATGGTCAAGGATGCACAACGGCGATGAAGTGACAGATATTAAAATTTTTAAGGCGAACTTCGAAATAGCAGAACAAAGTCTGTCTAATGGCAAAATCCTTGCGACCCGAAAGGAGTTAAAAATTGCGGTTCGCGGTGGATTTATTTTTCTAAAGGAAATACAATTAGCGGGAAAACGGAAAATGTCTATTCAGGAGGCATTAAACGGTCTGAAAATAGGGATGGATGCCAAATTGAGCTAAATGCCCACCGTCATTGACCTGAGAGAAATAAACAAAACTGGGGTACTTTATCAACAAACTTTTCAAGTTATTAACAAAAACGCCGATTTCCCTTGTTATTACTTGCGTTACATACAAATCCGTATAAATTTGTTAAAGCTTTACAAAATATATAACAACAATTAATTTTTTTAAATTATGAACAAAACAGAATTAATCGACGCCATGGCGGCCGATGCTGGCATTACAAAAGCAGCAGCTAAGAAGTCTCTTGAATCTTTCCTGGGCAATGTAGAAAAGTCTCTAAAAAAAGGTGATAGAGTATCTCTGGTAGGTTTTGGATCCTGGTCTGTATCCAGAAGAAATGCAAGAGAAGGAAGAAATCCTTCTACAGGGCAAACTATTCACATTCCAGCTAAAAATGTAGTTAAGTTTAAAGCGGGCTCAGATTTGAGCGACTCAGTAAACTAATCCCTCGTTGTAAAATATATTCAAACACCTCCCTTCAAGGAGGTGTTTTTTGATTTATACCCTTTTGTATATTATCAGAATTATTTTATTTTTAGTAATACATAGAAAGATATGCTAAGTGTTAAACCCAAAAAAGGAATTTTGCTCATAGCCGAGCCAACCCTGACAGGAGATGTTTCCTTTAACAGGTCCGTGGTACTTTTGGCAGAACACAACGATGAGGGCTCTGTGGGTTTTATACTCAATAAACCCCTGGATTACAGTATCAGCGATCTGATTACAGAGATCAATGTACCGCTGCAGGTATTCAATGGAGGGCCTGTTGAACAAGACAACCTGTATTTTATACATAAAGTCCCGGAACGTATAGACAACAGTGTAGAGATCTCGGATGGTATTTACTGGGGTGGGGATTTTGATATGACCATTGAACTGATCAATCAGGGAGTGATCACAGATAAAGATATTCGTTTTTTCCTCGGATATTCCGGGTGGGCAAGTTTACAGCTGGACGAAGAATTGATGTCGAAATCCTGGATTGTGGTACCCAACCAGTACGAAAGTGGAATAATTCAGAAACCTACCAAAGCCTTCTGGAAGGAACATATGATCGAATTAGGGGGCGATTACCTGTTGTGGTCCAACGCTCCTGAAAATCCAAGCCTGAATTAACTCAATCGGGCAAGGGCATTTAATTTTGCTACCAGCTTTTTCGCTAGCTCATTCTGATATTCTTTGCGTCTGTATTTGGTCACAGACAGAACTCCTGTAATAGCGTTAGTAATAAATAGCTCATCTGCTTTTTGCAACTCGAAAGGAGAAATACTGCGCTCCTGAAGACTGTATTCCGACTCATTATTGCATATTTCAATTATTTTCTTCCTTATTATTCCATTAATACAACCGTCCTCAAGTGGTGGGGTGAAGATCTCCGTACCCACAGCAAGGAAAATATTGCCCGTAAGCACCTCAACTACCTGCTTTTTGTGGTTGAGTAAAATATAATTGTCTACCTCGTTCTCACTGGCATATACACTGCCTACTACATTTAAGACCCTGTTATTAGTTTTGAGAGTAGACAGTAAACCCGAGTTGAGATAGTGTTCCTTAAATAGCTCTACGACATAGGGTTTAGATTCCAGAGTGAAAAAAGGGTTTGGGACTTTTTCGGCGCTTATAACATAGGAAACCTCTTGTGTTTGTGGCTCGTACAAACCACCTTCCCGACGAAAAACCGACAAGCGAACACGGTTAGCCTGATTTAGCATGTCGTTGGCCCTTAGAAGTTTTATGATCTCATCGGATAAGTGCTCCATGGTAAAGTCCATCGGTATCTCCATGCGTAGAATCCGCATGGACGCCATCAGCCGGAGATAGTGATCTTCCCAAAAATTGATCTTGTCACCAAGGGTACGAATGGTTTCGAAAAGGCAATCTCCATAGCGAAAGGCCCGGTTAGCTTCGGTAAAAAGCGGATTGCCATCAGGCAGTAGTTCTCCGTTAAAATTGACCATAAAAAAAGCCTCGTTTTATCGAGGCCAAATATACAGTAAAATGATACCTTTATTTAGATCCCAGAACCTGCTTCAGATCGGCCACCTGATTTTCCCAGAGCATTTTTGCTTCGTCCTGTTCATCTTCATCGGCAAAATCTGTTATAAAGAGTGATACATCCTTGGTAATTTCATCTACAATGATCCGCATCTCAAAATAACTTTCATCTTCATTGGCCAGCCAGCTGAAGCGGACAAAATCATCGCTTTTCTTCTTGAGTAATTTGGCCTGCTCTTCCGAGCCATCCCATATAAAATTAAAGATCTCCCCCCTGGAATTCACGTTGTCCGCAAACCATTCGGACAATCCTGAGGGCGTGGACAGGTACTGATACAACAACTGTGGAGAAGATTGTATCACAAACTCTATTTCAAACTTAATTTTGTCACTCATTCAATGGGCATTTACTTCGGACAATATATAGATTTCTATATGATAAAAAAATAATTCCCTGATAATAATTTTGAGGAGTGATTTTTGAAAGCATGGAAATTAACCTTTATATTTGCAGCCGCTTATGACGAGGTAGCTCAGGTGGTCCTGACGGATGGTTTCACCATCATCAGGATGCTGACAAGCTTGGCTTCGTCAGTATCAGAGCGTTGATAAATAAGCTTATTGTTTGACAAATACCAACATGAAACGGCGAGGTAGCTCAGGTGGTCAGAGCGCAGGATTCATAACCCTGAGGTCGGGAGTTCAAGTCTCCCTCTCGCTAC
>JBPCUI010000228.1:0-3226 GCA_051011235.1 Flavobacteriaceae bacterium | reverse complement strand
TTATTTACACCTACGGTATGGAGACGGCGTTCTTTAGATATGCCAGCAAAGGAGATCTGAATCGAACCTACCAACAAGCCTCTGGCATGATATTTTTTACCAGTGTCTTCTTTTCTGGTTTAATTTTCCTCTTTTCACAAAATATAGCGGACTATCTTGAAGTACCCGCTCAAAGGTATCTGATTCAGTTTTTGGCAGCAATTTTATTTATTGATGCGATCAGCGCTATTCCTTTTGCTCGGCTCAGGCTGGAGAACAAGGCCATGACTTTTGCCTTGGCCAAACTGGGAGCTATCTTCCTTACTATTGCACTGAATCTACTATTTCTACTATTGCCCTACCTGGTACTCGATCAGGGATTGTTGGTCTTTATGGAACCTTTGGTAAGCAGATTCTACAACCCTGAATTTGGGGTTGCCTATGTTTTTCTTGCCAATTTTTTAGGCAATACCATCATAATCCTGGTATTGCGTAAATACTTCATGCAAATAGGAGCACTGATCTCCTGGAATCAAGCGAAGCCCTTGCTTAAATATGGCTTGCCTATTTTTTTAATGGGTCTTGCCGGAGTAGCAAACGAGCAAGCAGATAAATTGATGATACCAGCTTTGCTGCCGGACAACTTCTATCCAGGTAAATCCAGCCTGGCTGCTTTAGGTATTTATGGCGCTGGATTTAAATTAAGCATCTTCATGTTATTAGCAATCCAGGCATTCAGGTATGCCGGAGAACCTTTCTTTTTCTCACATGCGGAAAATAAACAAGCACCGGAACTGTTCGCCAAGGTGATGTATTATTTTGTAATCTTATGTTCTTTCATATTTCTTGCGGTTAGTCTCAATATTGAACTTCTGGGGCAAATTTTCCTAAGACAGCCCAGCTACCGCGAAGCTTTATACCTGGTGCCGATTCTCCTTATTGGTAAATTATTGTTCGGTATTTATGTCAATCTATCGGTTTGGTTCAAATTGGTTGACAAGACCTTGGTTGGCACCTATATAAGCCTCATTGGAGCAAGTATCACAGTATTAGTCAACTGGATGCTTATTCCTCTAATTGGATATACGGGGTCTGCCGTTGCTTCCGTGATGTGTTATGGATTCATGTGTCTGATTTGTTGGCAATGGGGAAGGCATTATCTTCCGATTCCCTATAATTGGCCAGCAATTCTGGGACATTTGGTATTTGTGGTGGCAGTATTTTACCTAGTAGATAGATTTAGGTGGAATAATTCCCTAATAAATGGGGTCATAAATATACTTGTCCCAATTGCCTATCTAGGTGCCGTGATGGTTCTTGAAAAGATAAAAATGACCAAAAAACTCGCATAATTTTCATATTTTTGTACATAATACGGCATTTGTATATTTAGGTCAAATAGGGTTGAATTACAGTATGGTAAAAGCTTTAGCCCATATCAAGAGCTGTAGTTATTCCCGGATGGAGAAAATAAAGAGGCACAAATTTTGTTATCTCAATGGTGTGTAATTGCTTTACCAACCCAGTTTGAAGGAATTTTGTTTAATTTGGCTGTAGTATTGAGGTGTAAATGGCAATAAATCTGGAAAAAGCTATTAACGAGTAAGGATGGATCGATTTTATTTGAGGATATCGCTGATTATGTTGGGCTGCCTGGTTTCCATTCAACCAATTGATGCTCAAAATCGCAAGAAAAGAGCCAAAGAAGAGCAGGAAGCTAAATCAGGACAGAGGAGTTTATTGAAGGCAGAAGTAATTTTTCTGGAAGGGGAAAAGTTCTTTATGATTGAGGATTACAACAAGGCCCTCATTTTTTTCCAAAAATCACTTGAGCTTAACCCTGCGAATGCCGCATGTCATTACAAAATTGCCCAAATACTATCGTTGGGAGAAGAGTATTCAAAGGCATTAGTATATGCCTCCCAGGCGCTCCAACTCGACTCCAGCAACAAATACTATTATCTGCAGAATGCTGATCTCTATTCTAAGCAATCAAATTTCGTGGCAGCGGCGCAGACATATGAAACAATGCTTGCAACCGTCCCAAATACGGATAACTATTTATTTGATCTAGCCGCCCTTTATGTATATGGGGATAATCTCGATGCGGCAATTGACACTTATGAGAAAGTTGAGGCAAGATTTGGCATCAGTAAGGAACTTGTATTCTCAAAACAACGAATTTACTTAAAGCAAAACAGGCTTGAGGAAGCCATTGCTGAGATAAAGGAAATGATAGTCTTGTACCCAAATGAACCCGCTTTCATTTTTAATCTTTCTGAACTTTATATTTCGAATAACCGGGAGGCAGAGGCGATACCTTATTTGGAAGGGTACCTTGAAAACCATCAGGAAGACGCTCGTGCTCGGCTGCTGTTGGCCGAAGTCCATAAGAAACAGGGGAAAATTAATCTTGCCATAGAACAACTGATCGAAGCCTTTACCAACCCTGCACTTGAGTTAACCCCAAAGTTGAATGTGCTTGTTGAATATATGAAGCAATTACCGGATCCTACGGTACAGGAAAATTCTATTAAATTGGCGGAAAGCATTTTATCAGCTCATCCTCAGGATGGTAATGCACACGCGGTGAATGGAGATTTATACCTTAATCTTGCTAATAGTACTGGAAGTGCTGACTTTAAAGAAAAAGCCCTGGGTTATTATCACCAGGCAATCACATTGGATGATAGCAATTACAATATATGGCAAAATGTATTGCAGATTGAAGCGGAGTTATCGAGGATCGATAGTCTTGAAAAACATTCGGAGCAAGCCATTGAAGTTTTTCCAAATCAACCCTCTCTTTACTATTATAACGGGTTTGCGCTGCTATCGAACAAGCAACATAGCAACGCAGTTGATGTGTTGGAGCAAGGAAGAAAATTATCTAAAAACGACCCTAATATGCAAGTGGTTTTCAATTCCCTTCTCGGCGATACCTACAATGAATTGGAACAATACACTGAGTCCGAAACAGCTTATGAAGCAGTTCTTGAGGCAGATCCCAATAACGATCATGTTCTTAACAACTACAGCTATTTTCTGTCTCTTCGAAAAGAGAAACTAGACAAGGCCCGTCGCATGTCGACAAAATTGGTTAAGAACAACCCTGGCAATCCCACTTTTCTAGATACTCATGCCTGGGTCCTTTACATGCAAGGTGATTACAAAGAAGCCAAGAAATTTTTAGAACTGGCCCTCGAGAAAGATGCCAGTGGCACCATAATTGAACATTATGGTGATG
>JBPCUI010000227.1:0-3148 GCA_051011235.1 Flavobacteriaceae bacterium | reverse complement strand
ATTTTCGACCGATATTTTTTCAGGAACTCCTTTAAACTCAATGGCATTCTGGCCCGAGTAATGGCCGCCTCCAAATTGCTTCTCACCAAAATAAGGAAGAAAGGCCATTACCGAATCACCTTTAACCTCCAAAAAGTTCTGATTTCCTATCAGATTAAAACGGTTTCCCGAACTGCCTGGGTTTTGAAGGTTGCTGTTGGCAACGGCATTCATACCGCTATTAGGCTGAGCCCGTGCCCAGTCCGACTCAATGCGGAATTCCCTTGCCTCTACCAGGGTTTCCAATGAAGTCTCACTTCCCTCCTTTTGCGTTTTTTGGCCGTATACCCCACAGCTTAATAAACTGATGATTGCCAATAATAAGAATCGCATTTTCATAACTCCCAGGTTTTCCACATAAGTTACAATTTAATGGCCTTGTCCACTGCGAAGGAATCGTTAAAAATACTCGGCACAGATCAGTATCACTGACCAGGATCTTTCATTTTATCCAGCATTTGCCGTGCATTGTCCCCAACATAACCATCTGGATCCATGGCAATCGCCTTGTTGTAATATTCCTCTGCTTTAACTTTGTCGCCAGCTTTCCAATAAGCCTCTGCCAGGCTGTCCCAAGTATTGGCCGAATCCGGGAAAAATTTAGCATTCATCTCTAAGACGCCAATCGCACCGTCTAGCTGTCCACTTTCCATAAGCTGGTATCCGGCCTGGTTGAATTCAGTTTCAAAGTCGAAGAACTTATAAGCCGGGTCCTTTACCATTCGGGCTGCCTCGCTTTCTACTTCCTCATATTTTTCTGCTGTATACAAAGCGGTGAGGTGCCCCATAGGATCTGTGATAAAATCACTATCGCCAAATGCCAGGGCCGCCTCCAGTGCCGGATCCTGGTTGCTGCGGTACTGCTCAAAGGTCATCCCGGTGGCGATATGGGGTGCCAGCCAGTCCTTGTTTTCCCATTGGGGCTTGTCTTGCCACCAGGCAAACGACAAAAAGGCGTTCAGACCACTGTTGGGAAGTTTCTCAGGCCTGTTATCCCCATAAAAGTTGATATTCTCCGCTGTAGGTTCGCCCACAAAAACAGCATTGGTATAGGTATGCAATTCGTTAACTAAGTTCTGGCAGGCCGAAAAAGTTCGCCGACCGATGATGACCATGAACTTACCAGTCTGGTTAATCTTTTCGTTTGCGATTATACCCGTAACTATAGGCTTGTTCTTGTAATTGTTCCCGCCGCCGTTTAGTCGAACATCCAGAAGCAGCTTTTCTACATCGTTCTTTTCTATATAGTCAAAAACCTTGTTGTAAAAAGTAGGGATATCCTCCCCTTCCTGGTCCTGGATCTGGCTGTGGCGTATATAAAGCGTTTTGTGTTCTGGCAGGTATTCGTAGTAGTAAATCTTATCCAGATATTTGAGATATAAAGGGGTCTCAGACATATCCCTGGACCCTATCCATTTTTTCCCAGGTATTACCATACCGTATTGTCTTGGAATATCTTCCCAGGGTGTCGCTTTGATCTTTTGCTCAAAAATTTTGCCCTCTTTTTCCAGTTTTAAGTTAAGCTCTAATTTGAGGGTCTTCGTAACTCCTTGTGCATGTAATATCTAGGGGATGGTGGGATGATTTGCACCGTATGCTTTTACGAATTGGTCGTTTTCTGCTGGTACAACCGGGCGAACCATTCTTTGGACTTCTTTAATTGGCATTCCTTCAATTTCCACTAAACGAGCTCCTAATGCTTCCCTATAATCCTTTTGAACACCTGTGAGATAGACTCCGTCATCAAATTCATAAAGGAGAACCGGTAAACGATGCAAGGGAACCTGGTTTTGCCTTAATCCCAATGATGTATGACCGTATTCAAATGCAGCAACCAAACGGGCAAACCCTACCAGTATCTCGTGCTCCTGCATTTGAGGAATAGCCGTGTGTAATTCGGTTACTTTCGCATCGAATTCTTTCGCACTGATCTTTTTAAACAAAAAAGGATATTCCTGGTGAACAGTTGTCTGAAGGTGTTTCAGGTCTTCCTGCCATTGTTCCGGGCTTAAACTTGTCTGGGCACTGCTGAAGGATGTAAAAAAACTAAGGAGCAAAGCAAAAACAGCTGCTTTGAAGAATCGATATTTGCGTTTCATTTTGGATTGTTTTAGTGGTTCTGACCTATATAAGTAAGAGACGCAATTAAGGATTTTAAGTTACAGTTTTTTGGGGATTACTTCGCTAAAAATCCGCATCGCCAAAAAGACCCTTTGTCATGTTCTTTTCTAAGGCACTGCCCGATTCCTTTTTGCTGATCTTAAGCTGGCCCTCCTCAATGGATGCCAACAGGCCGGCCATAGATAAATATTTATCTATTGGAATTCTGGTGGTGCCCTTTACATAGGTATTCATGAATTCCGTCTGATCCAAACCACTGAGATCTGAAAACGCCTCGGCCAATTCGTCAAGGTCATAGGTGTTGGGAGTGCCGCCGTATTTTTGAAAAAGTGCCTTCATAAGATGGTCAATGCTTTTCTTATTGGCTGTAGCCTTGCGGATGATCATGTCCTGTGCCATGGCCACAAACAACCCGCCTCCATATATTAAACCCCAATGATCGTGCTTTTCTTTCCCGCGGGTCATCGATAAGACGCCAACCCCTTCATCGGTGTGGTAACGCTGAAAAAACAGATTGTTCAAAACGTCCAAAAAGGCATTTTCATCAATAAAACCCACCTTGTGCAACGCCTTGAGGGTATAATAATTACTAAATCCTTCCTTAAACCATTCCATGCTCTCATCAACCGGCCTGAAGGATTTCCCATTCCACAGGTGAAAAAATTCATGCGCAAAAACAAATTTGGATATCATCTTAGACATCGGATCCCCATCCTTTTCCACCAACATGCTAATATTGCTGCCAATTACCTCGCCATCGGTTACCGTTCCACTATTGATGATTACAACTGCTTTGGTCAGCGGGTCGTCCGGAGGTGGATTCGGGATCCCTCCCATTAGCTGAATATAATAGTCAAGAACTCCTGATGCCATCTCTTTATACGATTCCTTTTCAGAAAGCACTTCTTCCCCACCCAGGGCAAAGACGAGTTCAAACTCTTCTCTCCGGAACGAGATTTCCTCATGAGTTCCGGCAAAGATCATTGAT
>JBPCUI010000226.1:0-6964 GCA_051011235.1 Flavobacteriaceae bacterium | reverse complement strand
ATCAAACCACAAGAATTGGGTGTTTCACAACAATTAACGGGCTTCTCACCACATGAATTTGTAACTTATTAAGGTAATCCTTCTAAATCTTGATGCTATGGAAACAAATTCGAAAAGACATCCTGTCCTGAATGCTATTCTTGCCGTTTTGAATGTGGGTTTGGAGATCATCCTGGTCTTAATTGGCCTTGGAATAGTCATAGGGATCTGGGAGCTTCTTAAATAATATGCACCGGAGTTGAATATTATTTTACTTTTTCTACAAGCAGTTCTTTAATTGTTACAATTTGTACCTGCCAGATAGGCTATTGGCGCAACAGCGGTATTTGTAAGAAGGAAATAATTGTATTTGTGCACTTATATTTACCGTAATTAGGTGTTATCTATTATATTGGGTTCCACCTATATCTATCCGCTATGTTATTCCGGTATAACAATTTCAGTATTGTCCTGGTTTTCTCAGCCTTGATTTGCGTGATCGGTTGCCAGCCTGATGCTGATATTGATGCCGAAAAAGGTAAAATACTGACAATAATGAGTTCTATGAGAGAAGCTCATTTCAAGAGTAGTGCAGCACAATTTCTCCAGCCCATGCAAGACTCATTTACAGAGGTCCGCAATGGCAAGTATATCAAATTATTCAAGTCAGAATCATCTGAGGGTCTTCAGTCTTATTTCGATGAAATGGAATTTCTGACTTTGGACGATACTCAAGAACCTATAGTCCACGTATCGGCCGATGCATCTTTAGCCTCCTACACCGGTTCTATAATTGTCAAGGGGCACTATGCAGACAAACCCGTTTTTAGCAAACTGGCCTGGCAAAGCGTACTTAAAAAAAACAAAGACGGACTGTGGAAAATTATAAGCAATGTCAATACAAATCTGTCGGATTCGCTTATAGGCCCTGTTATTGTTGATCGGGTAAAAAAGAACCTGGGAAAAGTATCCGACTCCATATACCTCACAGCAATAGCCGAATGTACCGGCCCAACTGATCCGTTTCGAACCCTGCTGCGCTCAGGAATGTCGAGTGGCAGAATGGAGCAACTCAGTTCTGACGGACATCTCATCCTACAGCATGGAGGCAAAGGCTCCTGGATGAAGGACGTCTCAAATGGAAAAGTAGAGCAAGCGCTCGATAAAAAAACGATTGCTTTCATCAAAGGACACGAATTTCACTGGCTTTGCCTGCGTCCTGAAGACAGACTACCAGGTACTCCAAAATTTATCGGTTATACTGAATTAGATGGCAAAACAGCTTTTGAGGTAGAATTTAAGGATGCGCTTGAGAGACCAGTTATATTCTATTACGGTTTTGAAAACTATTTACCTCTCGCATTTGACTACCCTGCTCTGCGCGAAAACGAATTTATTCGATCCCGCTTTTTCGATTGGATAGAGGTCGATGGAATCCGTTTATTTCAAAGAGTTACTATTGAAGAAGGGAACAACCTCTGGGAATACCGGTTTAGCGATATTCAATTTGGCAATTCAGCTGAAACAGGTTTTGATACCCGTGATGCTGGCCTGGGGCCAAATCTAAAACCATGAAGTATGGTTAGATCGTAAGTCCCTGTTAAGCCTTAAAAATCTATCTTTGTGAGACTATGCGCCAGCAACTCGCATTCATCAATAGCTCGAGATATAAACTCGTCCTGAGTTTGGCCTATGGTCTGTTTTTATACCTCTTTTTAATTGCTTTTCTGCCATTCGGAGTTAGCAATTACGATCCACAGCACGAATACACATTTGAATTTCTTAAGGAGATGGCCATCTTTGTGCCTGTAACCATCATCGCTTCACTTATCAATGAATTTGGTATCCGGGCATTTTTGAAAAATCGTGCAAATTTCCGTTTTTTCATAGGTTGGACTATCTGGAGTTTAGTATTAATAGGTCTCATAATTTTTGTTACTTATAATTTTCTGGGAAATTGGCACGATTGGAAAATGCAAAGTGTTCCCGGTTTTGTTTTCAATACTGCCACCGTCCTTATTTTCCCAGCTGTGGGTGTATTTTTCTTTTTCAGGCACTCCGCGCTCCGACAAAATTATGACGCTATTCTAACCAATGCTGATAGCAGCTTTGACCAAAACCTGATGATCCAATTCTCCGGTGAAGGCGTAAAAGACAATATTTCCATCGCGTTGGCCGACTTTATTTACGCCCGGGCCCAGGATAATTATATTGAATTGATCTATCTGAAAAACAATATTCTATCCAGGTTCCTTATCAGATCATCTCTGAACAAATTTGTCAAAACACTTCAATATGATTTTCTGGTGCGCTGCCACCGTTCCTATTTGATCAATCTCTATAATGTACACTCCATTAAAGGTGGGAGGCAAAATCTGCGCATTTTTATGGATCATAAAGATGTGGTTATTCCGGTGTCCAAAACCTATATCGACAATACAATGGAAAGCCTGAGGAAATACAAGCGTTTTCAATAGAGTTGCTTTCACCACAAATAGTTCGTTTTTACCCCAAAATGACATTATTCCTGCAGTTCACGCCTTAATGCGTATAAATTTGCTCCAACATCAATCACTAAAATTTAATACGCATGAGAACAAATTTTAAAACAAACAATTATTTGAACTTGGTGCTAACTACAGCCATTTTTTTCCTTGCAGTGCAGCACTTACTTTCACAACAGCCACGTGAAAATACCGAGACGATTCTTCAATCTTTTGTAGAAAGCTATAAAACAGATCCTATGGCATTGACTGCATGTTTCGGGATAGTTGTGGGAGACAATTGGTGGTATGTAACTTCAAACAGAAATGAGGAAGGATATCTGGTTGGGAAAAACAAGCAGTACACCTTCCACAACTATGGGCCACATGAGGTGAAACTCTTTAATGGTAAGCCCAAAAAGCCGGTTTGGTACTTTAAGTTTGCAGATACCTCCGTCCTGGAAAAGATCAATTCCAAATTCTGGACAGCCAGCACAGCCGCAGCCCGTTCGATGCCTTCCGATGAAGTTGCGCTCGATATCCTGGCAATGGAAGATTTCCAGTTTACCCTTAAAGATGATGCCATTTCCTACCAGGTCCTGGAACATTTCTGGAAAAAGGATACTATCGAGATAACAAGATTTGCAAGAGACAATTCACTACCGAGTCATGGGGCGTCCCTGGTTGCATTGTACACCATGAAGGACAAACGCATAGGGTGGTTCAGCCTGGGGACCGATGAGGCGGCCAATGCAGATGAGCGAATGGAGAAGGGGCAGGTACCTAACCTGATGATCTTTACCAAGGGCAAAGGCAAAGGATTGTTTGGCGACGAGGAATATGACATTGAACCAGGTATGAGTGTCTTTATCGGACCTTATGTAAAGCACGTCATTTACAATCCTTATGAGGAGCCCCTGGAAGGCGTTCTTGTCTTATTCGGAGATAATATCGATTTTGCCAGAGGTCAGTCTTATCTGGAATTTCTGGAAAAGGAATATGAATTCCTGGAATTCAATGAAAGAAATGTTGGCGAGAAAGCCAATACCGGAGACGGTCAATAGGAGCATTAAACGATAAGCAATACACAAGCCAAAGGTTTCTTAGAAATCTATGGCTTTTTTATGCAAATTTGGGCAAAATGTTCCCCATTGTTTTTGTATTTTGTAGTCTATGTCTGCCGAACTCAACAACAAGGGTCTTTTATACTACAATCAGGGGAAATACGACCTTGCGCTCGATTTCTTTTTACAGGCGCTCAACCAGGAACCCGCGAATTCAATATACCTCGTCAATGTGGGGAATACCTACCACGCACTGAAGCGTTATGAGAAGGCCCAGATATATTTTAAAAAGATTCTTGAAATTAAGCCAGATGATGCCAGTGCGTTAAAGCTTATTGGCAATACCTTTTTTGCACTTCAGGATTTTCCGCAGGCGATTGAATTTTTTCAAAAAGGGTTGGCGCTTGAACCCAATGATGCTTTGAATTATGGATATCTGGGAGACGCCTTTTACCAAAGAGGCATCTTTATCAAGGCCGCCGACTGCTATCAAAGAGCACTCAGAATTCAACCCAGCCATGAAAACCATAATTTACTCGGGGTATGTTATTTTAAATTATTCGATTACGAACGGGCAATCGAATGTTTCCAGAAAGCTATCCAGTTGAATGCAACTCATCCGGATTATCCAAAAAGTCTCGATGCGGCCATCCAATCCAAATCCGATTTGGAAGCTAAAAAAAGTGCTGATGAGATCGAGGCAATGAAACTGAATGAAATTGCTAATTCCTACATCAAAGATGCAGATTACCTGAAATCTTCTGAGTTTTTCCGCAAAGCTCTGGATGCGAATCCGGCCGATGTAATTATTCAAAAGAATGCAGCTATTGCATTCTACCATCTAAAAGACTACAAAAACGCCATTCCGCATTTATCAAAGGTTATTGAAATTAATGCAGCGGATCACGACAGTGTGAACATGCTGGGCCTTTGTTATTTTTATCTGAAAGAGTATGAAAAGGCCAAGGAGCATTATGAAAAAGCCATTGCTCTGGACCCTGCAAATGCAGTTTACAAACAGAATCTTCAGATAGCCCAAAACGACCAATCACTGCACATGAACCGTGGCGCAAGTGCCATAAAAGAGCTTAACGAATTAAATTCTCAAGGTGTTGACCTGTTTAATAAGGGTGATTATGTACAGGCCATCGAATATTATAAGAAAGCTCTTCAGGTCGATGACAGGGATGCCATAGTTTATTACAACATAGCCAATGCCTATTTTAGTCTGGAAAACTATGATGAATGTATCATTTATTCCGAGGAATCTGTAAAGATCGATACAAACAAAACGGAAGCTTATAATCTGATCGCTACCAGTTATCAGAAAAAGAACGACATCAACAAGGCTATCGAGATATTTAAAAAGACCCTGGACATTAAGCCTCATCCGGATACTTATAACAATTTAGGTAATTGTTATTTCCTGCAAAAAGACTACGAACCGGCGATCCTCAATTTTACCAAAGCCGTAGAACTAGACCCGGATAATAAGCTGTACAAAAACAATCTCAACATAGCCAGCGATACTCATAAAAAATATGCAGGCCTCGGCAGTCAGAAGATAGATGAGGTTACAGAATTGACTCAGCGCGCTTTGAACGCTCATGACCAGCATAACTTTCAAGAGGCTATTGAGCTGTTTAAGAAAGTTATAGCGCTCAATCCTAATGATGTCTCGGTATATCACAATATCGGTTCCTGCTATTTTAATCAAAAGCTTTATCACGAAGCCATTGAATATTATCAAAAAGCCATTGAAATAGACCCGGACAATGCCTCCTCTCAACTATTAATCGGGAATACATATCTGGAACTGGGCAATTATCAAAACGCTATATCTCATTACCAGCGATCTAATGAACTGGATCCTAAAAATCATCAAGCGCTTTCGTCCTTAGGTTTTTGTTACTATCAGGCAAGTGATTTTCAAAAGGCAATTGCCTACTACCAAAACGCCATTTCTTCAGGGGGCAGCAACGCCAACAATTTTAATCACCTGGGCTTCTGTCACCATAAACTTAATGTTTTTGAAAAGGCTGTGGAGAATTTTCAAAAGGCAGTAGAACTCGAGCCTAACAATGCTACCTACAAGGAGAACCTGAGAATCGCCATGGAAGAGCGTATCAAATTCGATGAAATCTTTTCCGAACTCGACAAGCTGGTGGGGCTGGATAATATCAAGGATGATATCAATAGTCTTATTAAATACGTTCGGGTCGAAAAAATGAGGGAAGAGCAAGGGCTTGGAAGGAGCAGCATGAGCCTTCATACCGTATTTTACGGTCCACCCGGCACCGGCAAAACCACCGTAGCCCGGCTTCTAGGAAAGATCTTTAAGGCGGTAGGTATCGTATCGAGCGGGCATTTGGTAGAAGCAGACCGATCTGCCCTGGTGGCTGGATTTATGGGACAAACAGCGGAAAAAACTACCCAGGTAGTGCAGCAATCCCTTAACGGAGTCCTGTTTATTGATGAGGCCTATACCTTGAACCCGGATGGGAATTCCCAGGATTTTGGTAGGGAAGCTATTGATTCGCTTTTAAAACACATGGAGGATTACCGCGACAATTTGGTGGTGATCGTAGCCGGCTATACCGAACCCATGAGATTGTTTTTGGGCACCAATCCCGGCTTACAATCGCGATTCAAAAGATCTTTCTATTTTCAGGATTATTTACCCTCAGAGCTACTCGAGATCTTTCATATTTTCTGCCGTAAAGGTAGTTTTACCCTCGAAGAAACCGCTATTCCGAAACTGGAGCGCTATTTTGAGCACGTATACCGGATTCGCGATGAGAATTTTGGCAATGCCCGTTTGGTGCGCAATACATTTGAAGATATAGTCAAAACCCAGGCCGTCCGTGTTGCAGATATGGGCTTCATTACACCTCAGGCGCTTACCTCTCTGACGCTTCAGGATGTGGAGGGTGCTTTAGATCCCATCTTTGAAGAACAGCAGGAAGACAATCTGGATAATGTACTACAGGACCTGGATCTGCTCATTGGCCTTGATAGTGTAAAAAATGAGGTGCGTGCGCTGATCAATTTTATACAGGTAGACAAATTGCGAAGTGAAAAGGGCCTGGCACACAGCCGGCCGTCGCTGCACTATATCTTCCAGGGATCACCCGGTACGGGTAAAACAACCGTGGCCCGGTTGATGGGACGAATATTTAAAGCCATGGGTATTTTGGGCAAAGGCCATGTGGTGGAGGTAGAAAGATCACAATTGATTGGTGAACACATCGGTACTACTGCTCCTAAAACCAATAAAGTTATCGATCGTGCCATCCACGGGATCTTGTTTATAGATGAGGCCTATACGCTGAGTTCTTCCAGCCAGCAGGATTTTGGAAGTGAAGCCATCGCCACGATTTTAAAAAGAATGGAAGACGACCGTGCTAATCTGATCGTCATTGCGGCAGGATATCAAAA